>CAZHEA010000051.1:0-23538 GCA_964531165.1 uncultured Thiotrichaceae bacterium | reverse complement strand
CGGTATTACCTGCCCAATAATGCGATGGAAAAGAAGGTCGGTTTTGAACCGGTTGCCTGGGATGCACTGGCGGTTATTACACACCCTGACAACCCAGTTAATAATGTAACACTCGATCAGGTTAAGAAAATATATTCGGGCAAAATCACCAACTGGAAAGACCTCGGAGGTAACGACGCCCCCATTAAGTTGTTAGCGCGAAAGGGTAAAATTTCCGGCGTCGGCTACTCCATTCGTTATTTAATCTTTGCCGATGTAAACAAAAAATTCCCCACGGCAAAAAAGTTTAAATCCAGCGGCCCGATTGAAAAAGCCGTTGAAGCCGATATCAATGCTGTTGCCATTACCGGCGTCAGCAGTGCCCGCCTGAGAAAAGTTAAAATTTTAAGTCTCAATGACAAACAGCCAAATTATAAATCGATTAAAAAAGGTCATTACGTTTTATACCGCCCGCTATTTATCACCTATAATCCACAGAGTAAAAATTTAAAAGAAATTAAACGCTTTATTCGCTTTGCGCATAGCCGACAGGGCCGTAAAATTATGATTGAAAATGGCGTGGTTCCCTATATCGATGCACTAAAGCTAGTCATGATTCAGTCTCGGCAGATGCTAAAAGCTCAGTCTGAAAGTGAATCTAATATCACTCACGAATAAGACAACCTATAAGTATTTATCGGTTTCATAGAATATACTCCTGCCTTCACCGCCACTGTATGGCAAAATATGCCTATGGCTGGACGCATCCCCCAACAATTTATAGATGATCTAATTAACCGCGCTGACATTGTCGACGTGGTTGACTCACGCGTGGCATTAAAAAAACGCGGCAAAGAGCATATTGCGTGCTGCCCGTTCCATAATGAAAAAAGCCCTTCATTTACCGTAAGCCAGAACAAACAGTTTTATCACTGTTTCGGCTGTGGAGCGCACGGTACCGCGCTAAGCTTTATTATGGAATACGAACGTCTGGACTTTGTCGATGCCATTGACGTACTGGCCGCCGAATATCATATTGACGTGCCCCGCGAACAGGGTAGCTTCACACCTCAACAGGATGACAAAAAGCCACTCTATGCGGTACTGGAAAAAGCCGCTATCAGCTTTGCCAGTGAATTAAAAAAAACACCCCGTGCTGTCGACTATTTAAAGCAGCGCGGACTCAGCGGTGAAATAGCAAAAGACTTTCAAATGGGTTATGCGCCTGATAGCTGGGATTTTATTAGCTCACCACTAGGTGGCAATAGCGAAGGCAAAACGGCCTGTTTAAAATCGGGTTTGAGTATAACCCCGGAAGATAATCCACAAAGATTTTATGACCGCTTCCGCGACCGCATTATGTTCCCGATCCGGGATCGCCGCGGGCGCACCATCGGTTTTGGCGGCCGCATACTCGACAAGGGTGAGCCTAAATACTTAAACTCTCCGGAAACTCCGGTATTTCATAAAGGCGAAGAACTGTACGGTTTATACGAAGCTCGTCAGGCGGTTAAAGACCTACAGCGCATTGTGATTGTTGAAGGCTATATGGATGTGGTCGCACTGGCCCAGCACGGCATTCGTTATGCAGTAGCCACTCTGGGCACTGCCACATCGGCAACACAAATTTCAAAACTATTTCGAATCGTACCTGAATTGATTTTTTGCTATGACGGCGATGCCGCCGGAAAAAAAGCGGCATGGCGTGCACTGGAAAATTCACTGGCGGTTTTACGCGATGGGGTGCAGGCACGTTTTTTATTTTTACCCGATGGTGAAGACCCGGACACGCTGATCAGGCAGGAAGGCCAGCAGGCATTTGAACAACGCCTGAGCCAGGCCACTCCCTTGGCTAATTTTCTGCTCGATCATCTGTCCACCGGTCTGGATTTATCCACGGCAGATGGCTGTGCCCGCCTATCCGAAAAAGCCAAGCCATTAATTACTCAAATTACTGATGGCGTGTTTAAAGACTTACTGGTGAACCAGCTATCAAAAACCATTGGCTTATCCAGCAATCACCTACAACAACATATTCCCGAATCCAGCATCGCACCGCCCTCATCACTAAACCGTCAGGCCATGTTACCCAAACACCAGATAAGCATAACGCCTACACGTATGGCCATTGCCCTGTTACTACAGAATCCGCAACTGGCTAAAGACTGTGAAATACCTGCTGCCCTGACTCACTCTGATATGCCCGGTTTAAATTTATTAACGCAGATACACAATACTATTTTACAAACGGATGCGCACTCGCCTTCCATCTTAATGGAGCGCTGGCGTGATACCCGTGACGCACCCGCCATTAACAAACTCATGCAACTGGATATACCTGATGCAGACGCACAAACACATCTGTCTTCCCTAAAAGATGCTATTCATAATTTACATCAAAAACACAACAACCTACGTTTGCAGGAGCTGCTGAATAAAAGCCGGACAACCGAATTAAATATGAGTGAAAAAAGTGAGTTAACTACGCTTTATTCCCTGTAAGCCAATCACTTAACACCTTCGTTTAAACCCGGAACATACGACTCAACTCACTATTGCCCCGATATCTTAAATAGTATCGCTTATTGCTAAACATACCCGTGTAGAGATTAAAATTGGTAGGGTTAAAACCAATAACATCACTATATATAGAGCCGGGAGATCTGCAAAAACAGTTGATTCGCAGGCCGGATACACTAACTTTATTAATTAACGACGCTTAAATTAGCCATTTCTAATTGTTTGAACTATAATCGGTGTCCGCACTAAGGAGCGCTGCAGCAGATCTCTCTGTCAGGCTTGGTGCATTTACTTTAAACGGCGCTCATTTATTAGTTTCTAATTTAGCTAAAAAATGAGCGCGAATTTCATATTCGACAGAATCCAACTTTCAGATTCACTCATTTTGCTTGATTAGACTAGCCGGCAGAGCCACTGGCTATGATTTATATTGAGGAATTTCAAACATGTCTAAGAGTCACTTATTTACCTCTGAATCTGTTTCAGAAGGTCATCCAGATAAAGTTGCCGACCAGATTTCGGACGCCATTTTAGATGCGATATTCGAGCAAGACCCGAAAGCACGGGTTGCCTGCGAAACCCTGATTAACACTGGCATGGTGGTATTATCCGGTGAAATCACCACCGAAGCCTGGGTTGATATGCAGGAAATCGTACGTAACACCGTACGTAATATCGGTTACACCAGCTCTGAAATGGGCTTTGATGCAGACTCCTGTGCGGTGATCACCTCTATCGATAAACAGTCTCCCGACATTGCCATGGGCGTTAATGAAGGCGAAGGCGATGATTTAGAACAGGGCGCCGGTGATCAGGGACTGATGTTTGGTTATGCCTGTAATGAAACAGATGTATTAATGCCCGCTCCCATCACCTACGCCCATGCATTGGTTAAACGCCAGGCGGAAGTGCGTAAAAACGGAACTCTTAACTGGCTACGCCCGGACGCTAAAAGTCAGGTGACATTCCGCTACCAAGACGGTAAACCAATTGGCATCGATGCTGTTGTTCTATCGACTCAGCACTCACCCGACATTAGCTTAAGCGCTCTGCGCGAAGCTATCATGGACGAAGTGATTAAGCCGGTTCTACCAGAATCTTTAATCAATGCGGACACTAAATTCCACATCAACCCCACAGGTAACTTCGTTATTGGCGGCCCGGTTGGCGATTGCGGTTTAACCGGTCGTAAAATTATTGTTGATACTTATGGCGGCATGGCACGCCATGGCGGTGGCGCTTTTTCAGGCAAAGACCCGTCAAAGGTTGACCGTTCAGCAGCTTACGCGGGACGTTATGTAGCTAAGAATATAGTCGCTGCCGGACTTGCAGACAAATGTGAAATTCAAGTTTCATATGCGATCGGAGTCGCCGAACCTACTTCAATTTCTATTGAAACTTTCGGTACCGGTAAAATTGATGACAGTCGCATTGAAGAACTTGTGCGCGAACATTTCGACCTTAAGCCTAAAGGCTTAATTCAGATGCTCGATTTACTACGCCCAATTTATGCAACTACCGCCGCATATGGTCACTTCGGCAGAACCGAGGATACCTTCACCTGGGAACGTACCGATAAAGCAGATGCATTAAGAGATGCAGCAGGTATTTAATTTTTAAGTGCGAGTTTATTCGCACTTACCAAACAGAGTTGTTCGAATATATTCGAACCTACACAAAAAATTAGGAATAATACAATGAGCGATTTTACAGATTACAAAGTAGCCGATATGTCACTGGCCGAATGGGGCCGTAAAGAAATCTCGATAGCTGAAATTGAAATGCCCGGCTTAATGGCGCTACGCGAAGAGTACGCAGGAAAGAAACCATTAGACGGTTGCCGCATTATGGGCAGTATTCACATGACAATTCAAACCGCTGTGCTAATAGAAACACTGGTAGATCTGGGTGCAAATGTACGCTGGGTATCATGCAATATTTTCTCAACTCAAGATCATGCCGCAGCCGCCATTGCAGCAAAAAATATTCCAGTATTTGCATGGAAAGGCGAAACCATTGAAGAGTACTGGTGGTGTACTGAACAAGCACTGATGTGGCCAAATGGTGAATTACCAAATATGATTTTAGATGACGGTGGCGATGCAACTCTACTTGTACACAAAGGCGTAGAGTTTGAAAAAGCCGGTGCTATCCCTGCAACCAAAGATGATGACAACGAAGAATACAAAGAAATATTAAATGTACTGCGTCGCACAATTAAATCTGGTGAAACAGTTTGGGGCGATATTGCGGGTAGCGTTAAAGGCGTTACTGAAGAAACCACAACTGGCGTTCATCGTTTATATGAAATGCAGGAAAAAGGCGAATTATTATTCCCCGCAATGAACGTTAATGATTCAGCTACAAAATCTAAGTTCGATAACTTATACGGTTGTCGCGAATCATTAATTGACAGTATAAAGCGCGCAACCGATGTAATGATTGCCGGTAAAATTTGCATCGTTATCGGCTATGGAGATGTGGGCAAAGGCTGCGCACAAGCATATAAAGGTATGGGTGCTACAGTATGGGTTACGGAAATCGATCCTATCTGTGCCCTGCAAGCGGCGATGGAAGGTTACCGCGTTGTCGATTTAAATGAAGTTGCAAGTATGGGTGATATTTTTGTTACCACCACTGGCAATCTAAATGTAATTGATCACCACCATATGCAGGCCATGAAGAACGAAGCTATTGTTTGTAATATCGGTCACTTCGATTCTGAAATTAATATTGCTTCATTAGAAAATTATGAATGGGAAGAAATTAAACCGCAGGTAGATCATGTTATTTTCCCTGATGGCAAAAAAATAATTATTCTTGCAAAGGGCCGCTTAGTTAATCTGGGCTGTGCAACCGGTCACCCGAGCTTTGTAATGTCAGCTTCATTTACCAATCAAGTTATGGCACAGATTGAGTTCTTTACCAATGCTGACGCTTATGAAAATAAAGTTTATATTTTACCTAAGCAACTTGATGAAAAAGTGGCTCGCTTACACTTAACAAAAATTGGTGTTCACTTAACCGAGTTAACTCAGGAACAGGCCGATTACATTAATGTTCCCGTTGCAGGTCCATATAAAGCTGATCACTATCGTTACTAATTAATAAGTTATATTCCTTATTAAATAGCGACAACCCTAACCCCTTCATTATCAAAAAGGGATTGGGGGAGATTTAAACGTTTCAGTTTACGATGCTATACTTATAAATGTATCAACTTGAAACTTTTTGAAGCCTCCTCAATCCTGCTTTTTCCAGGGGACAGGACTTTAGAAGAACACATCACTACAGGTTTCATTTATGAAAACCCAACATAAACTCAAACAGCAGTTCAGCTGCGAATTTTTTCCGCCTAAAACAGAAAAGGGCATGGATAATCTATTTAAAGCCGCTGACATTTTAAAAAAAGAAATCAATCCTGAATTTTTTTCAGTAACTTTTGGCGCTGGTGGCTCAACCCGTGAGACCACTTTCAACGCGGTAACAAAAATTAAACAAAGTACGGGCTGCGATGTAGCGCCACACCTTTCCTGCATTGGCTCAAGTAAAGAGCAATTGACAGAAATTCTCGATGACTATAAAAATCAAGGCATAAAACGAATTGTTACCTTACGTGGCGACATGCCTTCAGGCACTGTTTCACAAAGTGACTTTAATCATGCTAATGAGCTGGTAAGTTTTATTCGTGAAAATTATAACAATCATTTTCACCTTGAAGTTGCCGCTTACCCTGAAACACACCCACAGGCTGAAAATGCAACTCAAGATTTACAGAATTTTGTCCGCAAAGTAAATGCTGGCGCAAACTCAGCTATCACCCAATATTTTTATAATATTGACAGCTATTTTTATTTCGTAGAGAACTGTGAAAAAGCCGGGCTTGATATTCCAATCGTTCCCGGCATTATGCCCATAACTAATTACAGTAACTTAGCTCGATTTTCTTCTATGTGTGGTGCAGAAATTCCACAATGGTTAAGACGTAAGTTAGAAGCCTATTCTGACGATGTAGATTCCATTAAAGATTTTGGCGCAGAGTTTGTAACGTCCATGTGTGATAAATTATTAGAAATGGGCGCACCTGGTTTACATTTTTATTCTATGAATCAATCAGAAGCAACTTTACGGATTTGGAATAATCTCAAACTTTAGTTTGAGATTATTCTCGCCATGAAAACTATTCGAATTTACCAGGCTGGAAAGTTCGAGCAGGGAAATGCCTACCCTCTCGACAAAGCATCCAGCAATCACCTGATTAAAGTACTACGTTTAAAAAATAATTATTTTTTTACGTTATTTAATGGTGATGGATATGAGTATAAAACTCGACTCGAGATTACCGGTAAGCTGGCTACCGCGCATATAGAATCAAAAATTAAAACAGATAATGAATCCAGTTTAAACATTCACTTATTCCAGGGAATATCTAAAGGCGAACGTATGGATTTTGCTATCCAGAAAGCCATTGAGCTTGGCGTTACCAGCATCACACCTGTTGTTACTGAACGTACGGTGGTAAACCTTAAGGGCGACAGGCAGGATAAAAAACTCCAGCACTGGAGGGCCGTTGCTATTAGTGCATGTGAACAATCAGGACGCAATTATCTTCCTGCCATCAACTCAGTCTGTCAGTTTAAACAATGCCTTACTCCTGCTGACACGGCAATGAATTTATTATTAGACCCTATGTCTACAAGCAATATCACCGACCTGAACTCAACTGCCACTCATGTGAATATTTTAATCGGCCCGGAGGGCGGGCTTTCTGACGCTGAAATAAACCAGGCAAAGGCAAATGCTTTTAAAGGGATAAGGCTGGGGCCTAGAATACTGCGTACAGAAACCGCCGCTTTAGCAGCTATAGCATCTGTGCAGTTACTGTGGGGTGATTTGGGAAAATGAATGTCAGACAGTTCAGGCTATGCTTCTAGCGGACTAGTGCGTCATAACATTTTTAATAATTGACTCAAGTTTTTCATTGTTAATGATACTGTAGTTACCATCCGCCATCATAACTTTTTCTTCAATCGCCGGATGCGTTATTTCTTCTTTGTTAGCGACCAGATCTTCGGCTTTTACATTCACGATCGAGGGTGCACCCTGTACTAAAATAGACAGGTATGGGAATTTAGCATCATCGCCAACAGAGAATAAAACTGCGGCTTTTACATCGCCTGTTGCCAGACTTGGCATGCGCACGTCACCCATTGTTTCAAATGCAACGAGCGGCACAGAATGACCTCGCCAGTCAAGGTAACCTAACATCCACCCTGGCTTATTGGCCACGTTAATAATGTTTTTAATCGGTACAATTTCCGCTACCGATGCATTAGGCATTAATAGCTCATCACCATTAACTTTTAATATGATGCATTTAATTTGATCTACCATCAGTCAATCAACTCATGAATATTTGTCAGTAACTCATCTTCCTGGAATGGTTTACCCATATATTTATTCACCCCGATTTCCATGGCTTTGTCTTTATGCTTGGTTCCACTACGTGATGTAATCATAATGATAGGCAGATCTTTAAGGCGTGAATCATTTCTAATATGAGTTGCTACTTCGTAGCCGTCCATTCTCGGCATTTCAATATCCAGCAGCATCACATCCGGTTTAATCTCCTGCAATTGCGATATTGCATCTACACCGTCTTTAGCCGTAACAACTTTCATATCATGTCGGGTTAGCATACGTTCAGTAACTTTACGTATGGTAATAGAGTCATCCACTACCATAACAATGGTTTCGCGCTTTTCTTCAACTAGTGGAATTTCTTCGCCGTCTAATTCTTCATCTTCTGACTCAGAGATATGGAAGAGTGAATCACCAAGAACCAGGGAATTCATTTCTAAAATAATAACAACGCGACCATCACCTAAAATAGTAGCCCCTGAAATACCCCGTACTGTGCTTATTTGTGCACCAACTGGCTTTACTACAATTTCACGACGGCCGATTAATTCATCGACATGTAAGGCAACACTCTGATCACCCGTTCTTGCAAGCAAAACTGGAAACAATTGTCCAGAACGCGAATAATCGGGCTGATCGCCAGTTAGCATTGAACCCAGGTGTTTTAACTCATAAGAACTACCTGCAAACTGATAAGTGTTTTCACCACTATCATAAAACTGCTGCAACTCCGGACCGGATAAACGCACCACACCTTCAATACTATTAAGCGGTACAGCATAAATATCTTCACCGACATTCACCAGTAACGCATGGTTGATTGCAAGGGTAAGCGGTAACCTAACTTTAAACGTTGTGCCTTTGCCATGAATGGTATCTATTTCAAGTACACCACCGAGCTGCTTAATTTCACTATCCACAACATCCATGCCAACACCACGGCCGGATATCTGAGTGATTTTTTCCGCCGTACTAAACCCAGCTTCCATAATATATTGCAATACATCACGATCGCTAATTTTAGTTTGTGGCTTTAATAAACCTTTTTCGAGTGCTTTATTCCTAATCGCTTCAACATCTATGCCGCGACCGTCATCGGATACGATGATGACAACATCAGCGCCTTCACGACCAACTTCAATTGTGAGTAAACCGGTTTCCGACTTGCCTGCTGCTAATCGCTCATCTACTTTTTCAATACCATGGGAAACTGCATTACGTAACATATGCTCAAGCGGTGCGACAATCCGATCCAGTACCGTACGGTCAACTTCAGATGTTTCACCGATAATTTCAAGCTCTACCTCTTTGTCTAGCTCACGGGCAGTTTGGCGTACAATTCGGCGTAACCGTGAAGCAAGCCCACCAAAGTGAACCATGCGAGTACGCATTAAGCCTTCCTGCAGCTCTGTACTGACTCGCGACTCCTGCAGCAATAACGTTTCTGAGTCGCGCACTTCTTCTGAAAGCAGTTCTTTAATGCTTTCAATATCACCTACCGTTTCTTGCAGACTTCGGGAAATCTGTTGCATCGTTGAGAATCGATCCATTTCTAACGGATCAAAATCCTCATCATACTGGTCTGACTCTTTTTCATAGCGCGATAGAATCTGCGCTTCAGTTTCAATTGAAAGCTGACGCAACTGTTCGCGCAAACGTATTACCGTTTGATTCATTTCAGATAAGTTAAAAGAGAAATTGGTTATTTGCTGACCCATGCGGGCATGATAAACACTGACTTCACCAGCATGATTAACTAAATCGTTGAGTAGATCAGAACGTACACGTACCTGCTCTGTAGCAATACTGTCTTTTTGCTCAGGTTGTATTTGTTCCTGCTGTGCATCCGCTTTTTCAAGAACCAGATTTGAGGCTAACGGTTCCTCAGCGGTTGATTTTGCTTCTAATTCGACTGCAGGCTCTTCTGAAGGCAGTGTCTCTAAATGCTCTTCATCCGCCAGACTAACTTTAATATGCTCATGAGACTCCTCACTATCATCTAATAGTGACTCAGAACTCAACTCAACTTCATAGTTAGCATCTTCATCAAAAATCAGTTCTTCAGAATCAACTTTCTTTGAGTCACCACTACCATCTATATCTTCCTGATTAGCTTCAGACTCATGTAATTCAATTTCAAAATCATCTGATAAGACGGACTCTTCGGATAGCTCAAGTGAAAACGAATCGTCCTCGATTTGTTCAAGTGTTACGTCCGTGTTTTCCTCTAAATCTGCGAAATCCTCATTATTTAAAGTTTTTTTTCCCTCTCTTACGTCATCTATATGCGCAATAAGAGTATTTGCAGATGACATCGGCTCTCTAGTTTTTACTTTATTCAGCATATCAGATAACTGGTCTAATGCTTCATGAAGTAATTTCGCTACACCTTTATTAAATGGCAGTTGCTGACTATTAATCGCAAGGATTAGAGATTCCAGTGCATGGGTCAGGTCGCCGACAGGACTTAAATCCGCCATCCTGGCACCACCTTTCAGTGTATGCAGATGGCGCTGTAAATCCAGTACACTTTCTTCGTCCTCATTATTTACATTCCATCGCTGTAAACTATTTTCACAGTTATCCAGCAGCTCTTCAGCTTCTTCCAGAAATATTTCAACTAACTCATCATCAACATCAGAATAACTAACCAGTGACTCTTCAACGGAAGCAGGTTTCACTGCTACCGTCTCCGTCTTTGCTGGTTTTTTTGTCGTCTCCGCGGCTGAATCTATCAGTAGCGCATTTTGTTTTTCTTCGCTTAAATCTTTAATTCGTTTAAGTAGAATTTCATCGGTTTCAAGTTGATAATTTTTTTGTTCCAGCGCTTTTAGCATACTGGAAACTTTTGTTGTCACATTATCAATTAACTTCACTCCGGATTCAGAGATACTTAAATCATCTGCACCCAGATAGAGTCGAACATATTTTTCCAGACCACCGCATAATTCAGCTATCTCATCTACTTCTGCAGTACGCGCACTACCAAATAATGTGTGCAAAGCTCTGAGTAATTCAGGATTTGCAGTTAACGGCTCACGTGCAGAACGATGCGCATCAACCATAAGACTAATCTGCTTGAGATGCCCTTCAGATTCATCTTTAAATATATCAAATAGAACCGGGTCTACATAAATCTGCAATGTATCTTCTGCAGCAAAGCTCTCTTCTGATGCTTCAGATTCATCTCTTTTTGTTACATCGTCTTCTAGAATAACAGGCTCTAATGAATCATCGCTAAGAGAGATATCATCCAGTGAAATATCATCCAGTGATGATTCACTCATAACGAAGCTATCATCATCGGATGCTATTTGAAGCGCTTCCAGCTCCTGGGTTAAATCGATATTAAAGTCATCGTCTGAACCATCACCATTTGATTCATCGAGCAGATCTGTATCCGTATTGTTTTCTGATGCCTGCGTCTCTAACTCGTCTTCATCTATTCCAAGTTCAAGCTCATCTTCAGAAATCTCATCCATGATTTCATCTTCAGAAATTTCTATTGAAAATGTCTCATCAATTTTCGATTCAGCTTCTTCAACTACATCCTCGACCGGTTCCTCGACTTCTAAATTTAATTCCAGTTCGGATTCCGGCTCAGGTTCCGCTTCTTCTTCAGAGCTTGCATCACTGGAAACAACATCATTACCAGACGCACTTTCTGCTGCCACTGGTTTTTGCCACTGGCCCAGTGCATCGGAGCGATCCATTAAATGATAAATACCCGGAATAGGCTCCTGGTTACCCTTAAGTTGCTCAATTAGCTGTGGCAATACACCAAGTGCTTCGCCCAGGATATTAAATACGTCCTGATTTAATGGTCGGGATTTATCTATCACTCGATTCAGCATGTTTTCAAAATTCCATGAAAACTCGCCAATTAATTCTGCTCCGATTAAGCGACCGCTACCTTTTAGTGTATGAAATGAACGCCTAATTGTACTTAACGCTTCCTCGTTACCGTGATCTTTTTCCCACAGAGGAATTTGCTCATTTAACGACGCCATCTCTTCCATGGCTTCTTCAATAAATATTTCTAAAATTTCTTCGTCAGCATCATCACTGAGAATGATGTATCGTTCTTCTTCTATAATATTTTCGGGCGCTACCTGTGGCGATACATCCTGCGCTTTAACTTCAGGAGTTTCGTTGGAGATGACAGGCTTTGGCGTTGTTTCTTTCAGCGGCTTATCATCAGTTTCAATTTCTATCGGCTCGATGAAATCTAAATCTTCTTCCAGGTCCAGAGATACCAGAGCGGCTTCATCTTCAGCTACACCGTTATCAGATTTAACTGTTGCGGGTTGCTTACTTTCAGCACCACCGGCAGTGGTCTGCGAAATCAATCGATCTGCAGCGGCATTACCCGAGCTCATTGAAAGTTCTAAATCAGGCCGGCCTTCTAGAACCGCTTCCAGATAGTACTCAATACTGGTAACGACATCTGCTAAATCATTTTGCACTTCTGCTTCAGGAATATGTCCGGTATTGAGCATAACTTTTGAAACATATTCACGAATTGAAGATATTTGATGTTTAAGCTTTTTAATAGGCAACATAAACATGGCGCCATCAACTTCATCAAGACGCTGAAGTATAAGCTCAAGTAAACTTTTATCTGTGGGATTTTCCAGATAGCTGAGAATAGCCGAACGCGCATCATTAAAGTCCTGCAGCGCTTCACTAATAACCGCAGACAACACCTCAAGGTATTCCGCTTCAGGCATATCCGCAAGATCACCAACACGATGTGCAGTCTGGTCTTCGCCATTCATTGTTGAACGATTGGCGATAAAGCTATTTAACTGTGACTCAACCGAAAGCAATACACCAGCCACATTCATAATGACTTCATCTGATGCTTTTTCAGAGCTTGAAATAATATTACTGATTACCTGTTGCTGCTCAAGTACCTGTTCACGCGGCATACCTAAGCCCAGCATGGACAATGTATCTGCAATTTTTGCCAGTAGTGTCGGTAAACTATTTAAACGGCCCTTATCCTGAACTTCACTATGCACAAATATTTCCAGTGCATCTTTAACTTCTAATAAATCCTCCCGAATACCGGAAGAGACAGTAGCCAGCAACTCAGCATTCAGACCACCCATACCTGATCGGGCGTCTTCCAGCTCACTATCAGGTATGGGTGGTCTGAATGCTGAGTTGCTGGCTACTCAGCATTCAGACCACCCATACCTGATCGGGCGTCTTCCAGCTCACTATCACCCGGCAATAACTCTTCCAGACGGTATGTTGATTTTGTGCTGATAACGCGGGGAGAATCAGTTTTAACTCTGGCGACATAATAAAGCAGGTTCTTGAGTAAATCACCGGGGGTGTTTTCAGCAAAGGTTTGTTCATCTGTATCTATCAGCTGCTTAATACTTCTGTCAACCTGACCCAACAGCATTTTTATACTGACATTACTGTCGATGCCATTTTTATTTAAACCTTCAATTAATGCTGCACTAATAGACCAGATACGTCGAATTGAAGCTTGTGCAGAATTTTTCTCTAGCTCATTTAATACTGCCAGAATACGTTTTAAACTTGCCGAAACTTTCTGACCCTTGAACCAGCCGAGTAAACCAATTTGATAATGTGGACGTAGTTTTTTTGCACTGGAAACCAGCTGACCCGCTGCAACTGTTATTTCAGCCTGCTCACTTTCAGTATCGACATCCGGGAAAAACAGAACATTTTCAGATAATAAATGCGCATTACGCGAAGCACGTAAATCGTTAAGCAGGGGTAGCAGTACCATTGGCACATCTTTGCTACCCGACTGCAAGCTTTCCAGATAATCCGGTAACTGCAACATCGAACGCATCAGAACATCGTATGCGTCATCGACTTTATCAATTTTTCCATTGAGTAACGCCTCGGAAACTTTTTCCATTTCCTCAGCAAGTTGTGCTGCTCCATACAACTCAACCATTTGCAATGTGCCCTGCACCATATGCAAATGTTCTACTGATTCACGCAGGCGATCAGTCTCACCCGTGTCGTCAATATATGCAGACAGGGAAGCCTGAGCTTCCTGTAAAATCAGGTCGAGCTCTTTCTTAACCCATCGTAACGAGTTGTATTCAACAGTATCCTCTGTTTTCATCTCTGACAAACTCTGGCCTTTAACCGTTTAAAATCACTGTTTCTACCTGCTCGTCGCTGTCTGGCAGCTTGAAGCCGGCAACTGACTTACGTAATTCGTTCGCCAGAACACTTAAGTTACCGATAGAGGCTGATGTTTCTTCCGTACCTTCGGACGTTTGCAGGGTAATTTCCTGAATAACGTTCATGGTATTAGATACATCCATCGCTACCGATGCCTGTTTATTTGCTGAAGTTGAAATACCGTTGATTAGCACAGCTAATTCATCAGATACGGTTTCAATTTCAATGAGTGCGTCACCCGCATCCTCGGCCATTTTCGCACCACTTACTACGTTGGTGGTACTCGCTTCCATGGAGCTAACCGCTTCATTGGTATCGGACTGGATAGTTTTAACCAGTGCTTCAATCTGTTTGGTCGCGTTACTGGCACGTTCCGCCAGTCGCTGTACTTCGTCCGCAACTACCGCGAAACCACGACCCGCTTCACCGGCGGTCGACGCCTGAATCGCAGCGTTTAATGCGAGGATGTTAGTTTGATCCGCGATTTCTGTGATCAGCCCAACGATATCACCGATTTCCTGAGATGATTCACCCAGTCGTTTAATTCGTTTGGAGGTTTCCTGAATTTGCTCACGGATGGTATCCATACCGGTGATACTTTTACGTACGATGCCCGCACCTTTCTGCGCAATTTCCAGTGATTTATGTGCAACATCCACCGAGCCTTCCGCGTCTTTAGATACCGCCTTCATCGAATCAGCCATGTCGGTGATTGCCGCGGATGCAGAAGCGATTTCCCGCGCCTGGTGAGCCGATGCATCGGTTAGGCGTGTTGCTGTTGCCTGCGTTTTGTCTGCCGCTGATGACACTTCCACCGCCGTACTGTTGATCGTGGTTACCAGTGACCGTAGTGCATCGATTGCGTAGTTAACCGAGTCGGCGATGGCGCCGGTTATTTCTTCGGTAACGGTGGCGTGTACGGTTAAGTCACCTTCCGCCAGATTAGCCATTTCATCGAGTAATCGTAAAATCGCACGCTGGTTTCGTCTGTTTTGTTCAAGTGCCGCATCCTCACGTTCACCGGAGTCGCGTACCATTAATACGCCGGAGATGATAATAACGATTACCGCCAAACCACCTGCACCGATACCCACCCAACGAACCAGCTCAAGAAACTGGCCGTGCTGTACAATTTCTTTTTCTAAGCCAATGGTTTCGTTTAACAGTAATACACCCAGGGCTTCAATTTCACCCGCCGAGTTTTTAACGTCAAATAAGTCGGGGGATAATTCCAGTATCGCTTCAACGTGATCGGATACCGAGCTGAATAGCATCGCCACTTCGCGCAGCTTAATACGTACAACTTCATCTTTAATCTGTTTAATGCGTAATGCTTTGGAGCCTTTCAACATAGCTTCTAAAACCGCACCGAAACGTGCTGCATCACGACCGAACCGGTCAGCTGCTGCTGCCGCTCCATCACCACCGGTAAGAACCCGGTTCATATTATTTTCAATACGCTGAGTCAGCATTAGCTGCCGTGAAGCCATAAACACCTGATGTGGTGTGGCATTACGCTCAACCAGAAGATCAACAACCTCTTCAGAGAAAGACAATAACTGCGGTATGAATTCCTGAATAACCAGTACGAATTCACCGACTTCTGATATCGCTAATTTACCCGCGAGAATGTTACTGATATTACCGCGATAGGATTCATCTCTCTGGTTACCACCACCTTCACCCTGCCACACTTGAGTCAACACGCTGAATTGCCCCCGTGCAGAATCAGGGATCGGCGGCAGACCGGTTTGAGGATTACCATTTTGAAAAATATTTAATGTTTCATCATAACGGTCACGTAGCTGCTCTAACTGAGTAAATGCCGTTTCTTTACCTGCGCCAGCTTCTAACGATAAAGTCGCAAGTCGTTGCGAAAGTAACTTTTGTTCAGAAACAATTTCTAAATATTGCTGTTGATATCCTTGCTGAGTTGCTGCGTAGAATAAACTTCCTGCCATCGCAATGATAGAAAGCAGCAGGAGTATACCCAGTATCAAAATGGGTTTACTAATTATACCAATAGCAAACGGGTTTCGTTTTGCTGCATTCATTTTCTTATACTCTCCCAGCTACTCTCAAAATTTAAGATAGAACTGTCATTCTGATTTTTATATTGTTGCTTTGTTTCTCACAACGATGCGTGCAAGAAACGCTCATCTTCTACTAGCGCGTGCATACTAAACACGGGCAAAAATACTTCATCTTTTTGAAACGCCTGGCGGATATAGGGCCTCAAATAATTATTAACATCCGGCAATTCAAACGCCTGCTCATTTAACGAAAAATGGCGCATACCCTGCACCTCTTCAACGATGAGCCCGGTATGCAAACCATTATGATTAACTACCATAACCCGCGCCGAATTTAAATTATTGATCGGCAGGCCTGTGACAAAACGCTTTAAGTCCATTAAGGGTAATAACCCGCCTCGCACATTGGCAATACCGATGACCCATGATTGCACACCGGGTACACGGGTATAAGGCGGTACATCCAGAATTTCGGCCACTTCACCCATATTTGACAGCATATTCACACCGGCTATTTTAAAACCAATGCCAGTCCACTCATCTTTTACGCCATCCGTAGATGGCATGTCCTTAGCACTTTCCAGACTTTTCTGTTCTACTTTTTTTAGCCTTTGAAAAGCATCATGCATAATTTATATTCCGACTTACTTTGCTGCCAGTGCCGAATTAACCCGTGTCATCAGGTCGTTTTCTTTTACCGGCTTAACAATATAATCTTTAGCGCCCTGACGTATGCCCCATACTTTGTCAGTTTCCTGATCTTTAGTGGTGACAATAATCACTGGAATATGCGATGTTTCTTCAATAGTGGCTAATTGACGGGTTGCCTGAAAACCATTTATTCCCGGCATCACTATGTCCATTAAAACAAGATCGGGTAATATCGCCTTGGCTTTTTCAATGCCGGCCTCACCGGTTTCAGAAACATGTACAGTATGACCATTTTTTTCCAGCATGGTCTTAAATACATGCACCTCTGTCGGTGAATCATCAATGATTAAAATATTAGCCATTAAATTTTTTATAACCTCTTAAAATTTATGTTGCTGCGCCTTAACTTATCTTAAAGGCTTTTAATTTATCGCGTGTTCTTTAATCGCGCCAAGTAAGTCATCTTTGGTAAAGGGCTTGGTTAGGTACTGTTCGGAGCCAACAATTCTGCCACGGGCACGGTCAAATATGCTGTCTTTACTGGACAGCATAATAACGGGTGTGGATTTAAACATTCGGTTGTGCTTAATCAGCGCGCAGGTTTGATATCCATCAAGACGCGGCATCATTATATCAACGAAAATAATATCAGGTTTATGTTCAGCAATTTTCGACAACGCTTCAAAGCCATCGATTGCTGTCACTACATCACAACCTTCTTTTTTTAGTAAATTTTCTGCGGTGCGACGAATCGTTTTACTATCGTCAATCACCATTACTTTCAGGTTACTAATTCCTGCGGAATCTTCTGCCATAGCGGTCCCGTTATTGTTCAAAAAGGTCAGTCTGAAATCGCTTTCAAACAGCATTTAGTACATTCATTTCTTTGTGAAGATAGCTCATGTTATTCACTTTCGCAAATAAAAAATATCCCCCAAATAAACCAGTTACGCTAAAATCTTACATAAAGGCGTAAAGAATTAAAACTAACACCATGATTATTAAGCATTTATTATGTTTTTAGTGTAAAATAAATTTATTTTCGACATTAAATTACAAGTCAATTTACCTCAGGGGTCACAGCCAGGATGACAGTTAGCATTGGAATCATAATGGATCCGATAGAATCCATAAAACCCTACAAAGATAGCAGCCTTGCGATGATGCTGGCGGCGCAAAATAAAGGCTGGCAATTACATTACATCCTGCAAAATGGCCTGTATCTTGAAGATAGCACAGTTAAAGTAGATTTCAGGCCTATTGAAGTATTTGATAATAATCAGCACTGGTTTGAAACTGGCAAACTGGCCACTATCGACGCGGCGAAGCTGGACGTGATTTTAATGCGCATCGACCCGCCATTTAATATGGAATATATCTATACCACCTATCTGCTGGAAATGGCTGAAAAGCAGGGCTGCCTGATTGCAAACAAGCCTGCCAGCTTACGCGACGCCAATGAAAAACTGTTTGCCACCCACTTTCCTCAATGCTGCACTGATGTACTGGTCAGTCGGGACCCGCAAAAAATACGTAATTTTGTTGCACTCCATAAAGACGTTATTTTAAAGCCTCTGGACGGTATGGGCGGACAATCTATATTCAGAGTCAGCCCGACTGACGCTAACCTTTCAGTGATACTCGAAACCATGGTTAATATTGATCAGCACACCATAATGGCGCAAAAATTTATCCCGCAAATAGATAAGGGCGACAAACGTATTTTAATGATAAATGGCAAAGCTATTCCCTACACCCTCGCCCGCATTCCAGCCAAGGGCGAAACCCGCGGCAACATTGCTGCAGGCGGCACGGGCAAAGCCATGCCAATAACTGAACGTGAACTGTGGATCGCCAACGAGGTTGGGCCAACATTAAAAAAAATGGGTATTTTATTTGCCGGACTGGATGTAATTGGTGATTACTTAACCGAAATTAATGTCACCAGCCCCACCTGCATTCGCGAGATTGATAACGCATTTAATCTCGACATTGGCGGCCAGTTAATGAACTGCATTGAACAGATAAAATGTTAAGACTATTTCTAATTCTGCTGACACTGTCTCTGCCGGGTTGTGAAAAGCCGCCACAAACCTATCACCATAGCAGCCTGCACTTTGGCACCCTGATTGACATCACTCTATACGATGTCAACGAACAACAGGCGCAGGCCGCATTTGCTCAACTTGATGAAGACTTCACTATGATGCACGCTGCCTGGTCGCCCTGGGTAGCTGGCCCGATTCGGCGCACCAATGGCCTGCTTAAAACCGGTAAGGCATTTTCCAGCGGCCCGGGCACACTTGAACTGATTAAAAAATCTGCCATCATCGCTGATAAAACCGGCCAGCTTTTCAACCCCGCAATTGGTGAATTAATTAATCTCTGGCAAATTCATAAAGCCGATGATGCCGATATTCAGCCACCGGATAAAAACGCCATTGCCAAACTGGTCAACAGCAAACCAACGCTTAATGACATCGACATAAACGGCGTCAAACTACGTACTGACAATCCACATGTATCACTCAATTTTGGTGCCTTTGCCAAAGGCTACGCCATTGATATTGAAATAGACATGCTTAAAAACATGGGCATCAAAAATGCCATTATCAATACCGGTGGCGATTTAAAAGCCATTGGTTCACATGGCGAGCGGCCCTGGTATATCGCCATTCAACATCCACGACAACACACCTGGCTGGCAAAAATAGAAACTCGCGATGAAGAAAGCATTTTCACCTCAGGTGATTATGAACGTTTTTATATGTATAAAGGCCGACGTTATCACCACATCCTCGACCCGCGTACCGGCTATCCCGCGCAGGGCACACAATCGGTCACAGTAATACATAGCGATTCGGCTTATGCCGATGCCGCTGCCACCGCCCTGTTTGTTGCCGGCCCCGCAAGCTGGTTACAGATGGCAAAAAACTTACAGCTACAACAGGTTATGCTGATAGACAGTGAAGGTGTAGTTCACGTGACTCCGCAAATGCAACAGCGCCTGACATTTAATCCACAAATTGAGACTACTATAATCACCACAGCCCCTTTATAATAAACACTATGACAAGACGCCCCATCGCTCCACCACAGGTCACTTCTAACGACCGCCTTGGCATGACAGTTTTCTTTGCCCTGTTATTTCATGGCATTGTTATTCTGGGTATTACGTTTATTTCAGAACCCTCTGCAAAACAGAAAATCCCACCTTCACTGGATGTTATTCTGGTCAATACTTCAAACGCCGAAACCCCGGACGAAGCCGATTACCTGGCTCAAACCACTCAGGATGGCGGCGGTAATAGCGAAAAAAAAGTTCGCCGCACCGATTTATTTTCGGCTCCAACTTTATCGAAGCAACCGGGCATGGCACAGTTTCAGGCAGCCAATCAGCAAACTCCGGTTAAAAAACAGGAATCTAAAAAGGCCTTTGTTACACAACAGTCATCTGAATTTAAAGTTAAGTCACAGGAAAAGCTCAGCAACAAGGAAATTTTCGAACAAATATTAACCCCCCGGCAAAAAAATCAACGCACGGCGCGCATGGCGGAAGAACTGAGCTTAACGCTACAGGAATTTGCCAAAAGACCGAAAGAAAAATTTTTAAATTCACGCACTAGAGAATATATTGCCGCCAGTTATATGCGTAGCTGGATTGATAAAATCGAACGACTCGGTAACGCAGATTATCCGGATGCTGCCATTCGCGAAAAACTCAGCGGCACACTCATACTCGATGTTGTTATTAATTCCGATGGCACATTAAAAGAAATTAACTTACGCCGCTCTTCCGGCCACCAGATTTTAGATGATGCGGCTAAACGTATCGTCAAAATGTCATCACCGTTTGATCCTTTTCCAGCAAAACTATTAAAGCAGGCCGATGTTATTCACATCACCCGCAGCTGGGAGTTTCAAAGTAACAACCAGCTAAAGAGCTACTAATGAAAATGGCAGGATATTGATGCACACACCAACCCATTTAACCAATCATTTTTTAATTGCCATGCCCAGCCTTGAAGATGGCAACTTTTCCCGCTCGGTTACCTACATCTGTGAACACGACGAAAATGGCGCACTTGGCATCACCATTAACCGCACCTCAGACATTAGTCTGCAGGAAATATTTTCCCAGTTACAAATCAAATCAAACAGCGCTGAAACCAATAATCAGATGGTATTAATGGGCGGCCCGGTACAGGTCGACCGGGGCTTTATTTTACATCGCCCGACAGGCCAATGGGAATCGAGTTTAAAAGTCACCGATAATATCGCCGTCACCACATCACGGGACATTATGCAGTCCATCGCTGACAACGAAGGCCCGCAAAACACTTTGATTGCCTTAGGCTATGCAGGCTGGGGACCGGGGCAGCTAGAATACGAATTATCAGAGAACACCTGGCTGAGCTGCCCCGCCACCGAAGACATTATATTCAACACACCCATCGAAAAACGCTGGTCAGCGGCGGCGATGTTACTGGGTGTCGATCTGCAACTACTGAGTAATCAGGCGGGGCATGCATGAGTATTCAGCAAGTTTTAGGCTTCGACTTCGGCGAAAAACGCATTGGTGTTGCTGCTGGGCAAACCATTACCTGCAGCTCAAATCCATTGACTACATTGAATTCTAAAAACAATAAACCGGACTGGATCTCAATTGAAAAGTTAATTTCCGAATGGCAGCCGGATGCCTTAATCGTCGGCCTGCCGTTTTATCTTGATGGCACAAAAAGTGAAATGACCAAACGTGCTGAAAAATTTTCACGCCAGCTTGAAGGCCGTTTTCATCTACCCATCTATACCCATAACGAAGCACTCAGTTCATTTGAAGCGGAACAGTTTTTAAAAAACCAGTCGCCGGGCAAAAAAAAGCAGCACAATAAACCGGACATTGATAAACTAGCCGCCGCAATCATTGTACAAAGCTGGCTGGAGCAAAACACATGACCCACGCTGCCGAACCGGAAAAGCTTCTGGAAAAACTGGCGACCGATTTAGAAAATCTGTTAGAACATCGCAACATTGAGAACCCGCTAATGGTGGGCATTCACACCGGCGGTGCCTGGCTGGCAGAGAAACTACACAAACGCCTGAATATTAAAGACGATTTATCAACACTGGACATCAGCTTTTATCGTGATGATTTTTCACGTATCGGCATGAATCCACAGGTGAAGCCTTCAAGTTTGCCACCACAGGTTGAAGACCGTCACATTATTTTAGTCGACGATGTTTTACAGACCGGCCGTACCATTCGCGCCGCGATGAATGAAATTTTTGATTACGGCCGACCTGCTTCAATTATGCTGGTGTGTTTAATTGAAAGATCGGGACGTGAAATTCCGATACAGGCGGATGTGGTCGGACAGGTTTTAGAGCTGGCTAATAATGAACAGGTAAAGCTAACTGGCCCTGAGCCGTTAGCGTGGGAAATTAAACGTTCTGAATAATTAAAGAAAAAGAAAACGAAAATGAACGCAAACAACACAAATAAACGCAAAATCACTTTCATTGCATACCTATGCCATGCAATGAAAGTACAATTAATAACGAAAATAAAAAACACGATTCAAACATACAATGTAAATATTTTATTCACGGCCATTTGCGTTCATTTACATTATTTTTATTCTATTTCACCAAAGGGTTTACAAAATCATGGTTAACAAACCCACTCGTCGTACCGACGATATCATCGGCAAAGATTTATGGAATATTCAACTCGATGATAACGGCCAGCTAAAACATTTCTTAACCATTGAAGGCTTAGGCACCAATATCCTAAATCAAATTCTCGACACCGCTGAAAGTTTTGCCGGCGTTAATGAATCGGTAAAAAAAGTCCCCCTGCTGCGCGGCAAAACTATCGTTAATTTGTTTTTTGAAGCCAGTACTCGAACCCGCACCACTTTTGAGCTGGCGGCAAAAAGGTTATCGGCTGATGTGCTCAATATGAACATCAGTGCATCCGCCACCAGCAAAGGCGAAACCCTGCTCGACACCTTGCGTAATTTAGAAGCGATGCAAACCGACATGTTTGTAGTACGTCATGCAGACTCCGGCACCGCTCATTTTATTGCCAATCATGTCGCACCCCACATTCGCGTTTTAAATGCCGGTGATGGTCGACATTCACACCCTACACAAGCCATGCTCGATATGTTTACGATTCGTCGCAACAAGGGCGCAGATTTTGGGAAATTACGCGTCGCTATTGTCGGTGACATTATGCACTCACGGGTAGCCCGCTCACAAATCCATGCATTGAATACCTTAAACACAGGTGAGGTTAGAGTGGTTGGCCCTAAAACATTAATTCCAAAAGATATTGAGTCGATGGGGGTAACGGTTTTTCATAGTCTAGAAGACGGCATAAAAGATGCTGACGTTGTGATCATGCTGCGTCTGCAAAAGGAACGCATGCAAGGCGCACTACTTCCCAGCGAACAGGAATATTTTCAACTTTACGGTTTAACCGAAGAGCGTTTTGCACTGGCCAAACCTGATGCCATTGTTATGCATCCCGGGCCAATTAATCGCGGCGTCGAAATTGAATCAAGTGTTGCCGATGGAGAACGCTCGGTTATTTTAGATCAAGTCACTTATGGTATTGCGGTGCGTATGGCGGTGATGTCTATGACCCTCGGTGGTAACGTGGGTGGTAACGTGGGTGGCAACGTGGGCAGTAACACTAATTCAGAAAATCAGGAGAAACCATAATGAAAAACATCCTGATTAAAAATGC
>CAZHEA010000050.1:0-23854 GCA_964531165.1 uncultured Thiotrichaceae bacterium | reverse complement strand
ATTAACAAGCCCATTGATCAAAACCGTGTTTTGGGTACACTGGATTTTGCAGCAGCACAAAAATGGTGTGACGAGCAGGAGTAAGTTGTCAGTTAGTTACTCGACCTGCGACTAAAATTAAAGAGATATGTCATGTCATTAGCAAAAAGAATTATTCCCTGCTTAGATGTTAAAAACGGCCGCGTGGTTAAAGGTGTGCAGTTTGTTGATATTCGCGATGCAGGTGATCCGGTAGAAGTCGCGCGACGTTATGATAGGGAAGGTGCTGATGAGATTACCTTTTTAGATATTACCGCCAGTTCCGATGACCGTGAAACCATTGTACATGTAGTTGAAAAAGTTGCCGAAGAAGTGTTTATTCCTCTGACCGTGGGCGGTGGCATTCGCGAAGTAAAAGATGTGCGGCGTATGTTAATTGCCGGAGCGGATAAAGTGGCCATTAATACCGCGGCGGTGTTTAATCCTGAATTTGTTAAACAGGCCAGTGATCGAGTCGGATCGCAATGTATTGTGGTTGCGATCGATGCAAAGAAAGTCAGTAAAGATGGAGAGCCGAACCGCTGGGAGATTTTCACCCACGGTGGCCGTAAACCTACGGGCATTGATGCCATAGAATGGGCGATTAAAATGGCAGATTACGGTGCCGGTGAAATTTTGCTGACCAGTATGGATCGTGACGGCACAAAAATAGGCTTTGATTTAGCACTTACTGCCGCTATTAGTGAGGCGGTGAATGTGCCGGTCATAGCCTCAGGCGGAGTGGGAAACCTGGATCACCTGGCGGATGGTGTTACCAAAGGCAAGGCCGATGCCGTATTGGCGGCGAGTATTTTTCATTTTGCGCAATATTCAGTGCAGGAAGCTAAAGAGCATATGGCGTCGAAAGGCATAGAAGTTCGATTATAATATTTAGTGAGATAAGCCAAAGCGGTTTACAAGGCGCATCCAGAGGCTGTTTGTGCCGAAATGGCAGATATGGCTAACTAAAACATATTGCTCCAAGCTATGTTAAAATATTCTGATGAACGATAATTGGTTAAATCAGATAAAATGGACAGAAGACGGGTTAGTGCCCGCAATCGCGCAGGATGCGATAACCGGTCGGGTGCTGATGTTTGCCTGGATGAATCGCGAATCACTGAGTCTGACAGTTGAGAAAGGCGAAGCGGTGTATTATTCACGCTCCCGGCAGAAGCTTTGGCATAAAGGTGAAGAGTCAGGGCATACCCAAAAAATAAAATCACTGCGCCTTGATTGTGATGGTGATGTGATTACGATGACAATCGAACAAACCGGGGGTATTGCTTGTCATACCGGTCGTGAAAGTTGTTTTTATCGGGAATTTCAAAACGGTGAATGGGTTACCATTGATCAAGTGATTAAAGATCCCAAAGACATATACTGAAGAATAGACATTAAAAATAATGAGTGATGTATTAACTAAATTGGCTGCGGTGCTTGAAGCGCGCAAGCAGGCTGACCCGGATTCATCTTATGTAGCAAAGCTATATAGTAAAGGGCTTGATTCAATTTTAAAAAAAATTGGAGAAGAGGCAACTGAAACGGTAATGGCGGCCAAAGACGGCGATGCAGAGAAAATTATTTATGAAACTGCTGATTTATGGTTTCATACAATGGTGTTACTGGCGCAGCAGGGCCTGAGCCCTGATGATGTATTAAATGAATTAGACAGACGTTTTGGTTTATCAGGGCTGGAAGAAAAAGCTTCCAGACCCAGCAATAATTCAGAAAAATAATCCTCAGAAGTAATTCTGAGAAATAACGCAATAAAATAAATTTGTAAGAAGAGGAATTAAAGATGGGTTTTAGTATCTGGCAATTAGCCATAGTGTTAGGCATAGTGATTTTATTATTTGGTACAAAAAAACTGCGCAATATCGGTGGCGATATGGGCTCTGCAATTAACAGCTTTAAAAAAGCCATGAAAGATGGTGAAAAAGATGCTGATAAAGGGCTGGGCGAAAAAGGAATTGAAGAAAAAGGCGGAAAAGTCATTGATGCTGAAGTCACCAGCAAAGAAAAAGATCAGGCATAGCTAAAGATTTTATTGCATGTTTGATGTCGGTTTTTTAGAGCTGGTTGTTATTATGGTGCTGGGTTTGCTGGTGCTCGGTCCTGAGCGCCTGCCAAAAGCTGCACAGAAAGTAGGTTACTGGTTCGGCAAGGCTCGACGTTATGTAGAGGGTATGAAATCACAGGTGGAAGCCGAATTTGATACCTCAGAAGTTAAGCGTTTATTGCATAATCAGGAAGTGCAAATTCGTGAATTACAAAATAAAATTACCGAGTCCGGTGATGAAATCAACAATGAAATTAATCACAGTTTAAAAAATGATTTCGATGATGACGATCCCGGGTCTTCGCATGATGAAGCAGCGGCAGTTTATGATGGGCCGCAATATGACATCCTTGAGGATGATAATGGTTCATGGGGTGAAGAGGGTGATTCGTCTGTAGCAGAAGATAACTCAGCAGAAAATAAATTGAATAAAACATTAGAGCCAGCAATACAAAATGAACCCGCAGACAAATCCGTGAGTAATAAAGCATAATGAGTGAATCATCAACGGATAAAAGCACACAGGACGCGGGCGCGGATAACGATAATCTTGGCAGTAATGAAAACGCTGAAATAGGTTTTATCGGCCATTTAATGGAATTGCGCGACAGGTTGTTACGCAGTGTCATTGTCGTTGTGGTTATTTTTCTGGGCGCATTCCCTTTCGCTAATGATATTTATCACGTTCTGGCTTTGCCCCTGGTTAGTAATTTGCCGGAGGGTGGTACGATGATTGCCACCGGTGTTATTTCGCCATTTTTAACGCCAATTAAACTGGCGTTTATCATGTCTATCTTTGCCGCTTTTCCGTTTCTTATCTTTCAGGCGTGGGCATTTATTGCACCAGGTTTGTATAAGCATGAAAAAAAATTAGCCGTACCACTGATTGTTTCCAGCGCCATTCTGTTTTATATCGGCATTTTGTTTGCCTATTTTATTGTATTGCCGAATGTATTCACATTCATGATGTCGATGGCTATAGACGGGGTAACGCATGCGCCGGATATTACCTACTACTTAGACTTTACTTTAAAAATGTTTTTTGCTTTCGGTATTGCTTTTGAAGTGCCGATAGCGACTATTTTGCTGGTGCTGGGCGGAGTAACGACACCGCAAAGTTTGTCTGAAAAGCGTCCATACATAATTGTTGGTGCTTTTGTTTTTGGTATGTTGCTAACACCTCCGGATCCTGCATCACAGGTTATGTTGGCTATACCGATGTGGTTACTGTTTGAGGTCGGTCTACTGTTCTCCAGAGCGTTGACAAAGAAAGAGTCGAAAGACGATGATTATCAACCGTTAACGGAAGATGATATGGAAGCGGAATTAGACCGGGTAGAATCTGAAGAAGATAATGGCCCTAAACTGTAGTCATAAACGACCGCAAGCACACATAATGGTGCTTGCATCACAAATATTCATTCCCACAAGGCCTCTGTTTTCGGGTATAATTTGCGCCGAAAATAAGCGATAAAACCCACCTGTAGAGAGAATAGACAAAGCAATGTCTGAAAAGCGCAAGCGTAGTGTCCCCCGCCGTCCCACGGTTCTAGTTATACTGGATGGTTTTGGTGTTAATCCAAGCCACATCAATAATGCGGTAGTCGAAGCTAATACCCCGCGACTGGACGAATATTTTTCAAAAAACACCCATATCACACTGGATGCCTCCGGTCTGTCGGTTGGCTTGCCTGTGGGGCAGATGGGCAATTCCGAAGTTGGTCACTTGACCCTGGGATGCGGCACCATTATGAAACAGGATCTGGTGCGTATTGATGACTCGATAGAAAGCGGCGAGTTTTTTGAGAATGCGGCATTAATTGCAGCGCTGGAAGACGCGGTTAAGCATGAACGACCCATGCATCTGGTGGGTCTGGTGTCTGATGGTGGCGTACATAGCCATACCAAGCACCTTTGTGCACTGATAAAAATGTGCGGTGACTATAAAGTTAAACCGTTGGTACATATGATTACCGATGGTCGTGATACTGCACCGATGGCGGCAATGGGGTATTTGCAGGGGCTGGAAGATGCTCTGGAAGACGCGCATGGTGCAATTGCAACCGTTTGCGGTCGCTATTATGCAATGGATCGTGATAATCGCTGGGATAGAACTGAAATTGCGTTTAAAGCGTTGGCCAATCTCGAAGGCGAGCAACACGAAGCGGCGCGTTATGCGATAGAGTCTTCATATAATCAGGACATAACTGACGAATTTATTATGCCCTGTATATTGCCAGAAGCAGAAAAAATTAATGAAGAAGATAATGTTATTTTCTTTAATTTTCGAAATGACCGCCCTCGCCAGTTAAGTGCTGCACTTAGTCAGAATGATTTTGAAGGTTTTGAGCGCGGGCAATATGAGCCGGTGACGGTAACCTGCCTGACGGAATACGATCCACACTTTTTATTACCGATTGCATTTGCACCGCAACGCCCGACAACAACATTGGCGTCGGTTGTGAGTCGCGCAGGATTCAAGCAATTTCATTGTTCTGAAACTGAAAAATACGCGCATGTAACGTTTTTCTTTAATGGTGGACGCGAAGAAACCTGGGCGGGTGAAGAGCGCGTAATGATTCCATCACCTAAAGTTGCAACCTATGATGAATGCCCTGAAATGAGCGCCAAAGAAGTTGCTGATGCAATGATAAAAGCGATTAAATCTCATGAGCATGGTTTTCTGGTAGTCAATTTTGCTAACGGAGACATGGTGGGGCATACAGCAAAACGTGATGCTGTTATTGCGGCGGTTGAGGCGATGGATGTTGAAGTTGGTCGATTACTGGACGTTGCAGTTGAAGAAGAGTATTCGGTGTTTTTAACCGCCGACCACGGCAATTGTGATGAGATGGTTGATCCGGTAACCGGTGAGCCACATACGCAGCATACGGTTTATCCTGTGCCCTGCATGATAATAGATTCTGAAAACTGGCGACTAAATACAGGCATGGGCTTAAGCAGTGTCGCGCCGACTATCTTAGAACTAATGGGGCTACAGCAACCACCGGAAATGCTGGGTGAGAGTGTATTGCTGGAACCGTATAGCCGTTAATCGTAGTATGCGGTTTTAAATAAAAAAACAGTCTTCATGGCTGTTTTTTTTCGGCTGAATTTTCAAAATGTTATATATTAAGCGCATTCTATCGTGCTTTTTAATCGTAATTTATGTCGAATAAAACCTGCCAGTGTATCGACCCCGACATTTAATAAAGCCGTGATTGCAATTAGAATCATCGCTTTATCAAAGCGAATATCGGCAATAGCGCTATCAATATAAAAGCCCAGTGTAGCAATGCCAAGTATTCCCAGAATAGCAGTCTCGCGCATAATAATTTCCCAGCGATAAAAAAGAAAGGCTAGAAACTGGCCATAAATTCGAGGAAGAACTTCATAAAAATAAAGATTAAGCCCGTGATTAATGTCAGAACGTAAATTAAGCTGATGACTGTAACGCCCCATTAAATGCGCAATAATAGCGGCGTTATGTAAGCTCAGGGCAATTACTGCGGGTAGCATAGAAGGGCCCCATAGTATTAATAAAATAAATGCCAGAATGTATTCAGGTGTTGAGCGAATTACTATCAAAAAAGAATGGCCAAAAAATCGACTAATTTTTTTGTAAAATATTTTCGATATCAAAGGAAACCAGAGCAAGGTTATAAAACCTGTGAGTACCAGAGCGAGCTGGGTTAGCACCAGGGTGTTAATAATACCCGGTAAGGCTTCATGCATAAATAACTGACTAAACCATTGCCAGAGTTCGTTAAGTGATTCGCCATTTCGAATGGGTGAAGGAATAATGTCATGACTAAAAAAACGGCTGAAGTTTTCCAGTGAAATTTTAGTGTCGTTGGCAATAATAAACGGAGAAATTAGTAAGTAAAGTGGGATAAGTTTTGGTCGAACCCAGTAGCGAATACTGGCAATTAAAATATAAAATAATAAAAGCAATGCCCAGACTTGTGAGTAATCGCCCTCTAAAAAAGCCGTGTTTAAATAAAAGCCCAGAGTTGGCAGGCCAACAAAGCCAAGAACCGCACTGGATCGAAGTCCGCATTCCAGACGATAGCTGGTGTAGGTAATGAAGTGTGACCACAGGTCGGGTAACCGGGCATAGAAGAAGGCTGAAAGAGTGCTGCTATTATGTTTTATTAAGTTGAATGCACTATGGTCGCCTTCTTCAATGATTTCTGAAAATACTTTTGCGAAAGTGGCTGCGTATGGAATGGCTAATGAGAGTAGTCCGGTAAGTGGATGTAGTCCGAAAATTTGTAGAAAAATAAGTGCCCAGAACAATTCGTGAACTGAGCGTAGCAAAGCACAAGTAATACGCACCAGTGGAAAATGGAAAATTAATGCCAGTAGAAAACCTGCTATGCAACCCAGGCCTACACCTAAAAAAGCAAAGGCCAGTGTTTGCAAAAAAGCATCGAGTGGGTCGCTAATTAAAGACATAGAGGGGTGCAAAAGCCCCGATAACATAAGCAGGAGTTCGCTCAGAGGGTCAAACGTATTTATACTCAGGTCGCTAAAAGGTAAACAGGCTAATGCAGCTAAGATGAAAAGCCAACTTACTTTCCAGCGTCTGGAATGCTGAAAAAAAATGGCTTTATCAGACATAGATTTTTAGAAGGTCTGTGCGATTTAGATTTTCAGATAAATCATTAATGACAACTTTGCCATGATCAAGCCCAATAACTCTGTCGCAGAATTTAAGCGCAAGATCGACATCGTGCAATGAAAAAATGATAGTTTCAAACTGAGTGCATAATAATTTCATAACCAGTTGTGACTGGGTCTCATCCAGAGATGAAACCGGCTCATCCGCTAGTAAAGCATCTCCTGACTGGTAAAGGGCGCGTGCAATTGCCGTGCGTTGCTGCTGTCCACCGGATAAGCTTGCAACCGGTTCAAATATTTTTTCGTGCAATTGTAATTGCTGTAATATTTTATCAATATCGGCAACCGGTTCAGCCAGTGGCCTGATTAAATTAACTAAGTTGTACCAGGTAGAGTTTTTTCCAAGTTGGCCCATGAACACATTGTGAAATACACAAAGGTTTTGTACCAGTCCATATTCCTGCGGAATTAATGCGGCGTGATGTTTTTGTTGCGAATACAGTAATTTTAACAGGGTTGATTTTCCGGAGCCACTATGGCCGACAAGCGCCAGTTTTTCACCGCGATTAACTTGCAGGTTAATATCCTGTAATACAATCTTGTTTTCATAGCTTACGCTGGCTGAATGCAGTTGAATCATGCTCAAGGTTAGTCAATTAAGCCAATGCTTTTAGCAGTGTTTAGAATCGGTAAGTAGTCATCATTGGTGGCACTTATAAATGCACTGCGAGGAAAAGCATCGAGTAACTCAGGGTCTTTCATATTGAGTAATGCCTGTTTTATCTTCTGTTTAAATCCAGCCTGCCATTGTGTATCTAAGTCACCGCGTACTGTCCATTGGTAGTCTGGGTAGCTCGGTGTTTCCCAGATTACATTGACTTTTTTAAGGTCGATTTTACCAGCTTCTAAATCACGCTGCCATACTTTGTAATTAACCGCACCTAATTGATAAGCACCGGTTTGTACGAGTGCGATAGTGCGTGAATGGTTACCGCTAAAACCAACGCGCTTAAAAACTTCTTCGGGTGATTTATTTAAATTCTCACGAATAAAAAATTCTGGCATAAGCCTGCCGGAGGTCGAGCCCTTTGAGCCGAAAGTAAAGTTTTTGCCATTGATGTTTTTAGGGAATTGACTATCAGGCTTGAGCCCTGTGCTGTGATGGGCAATAAAATAGCTTTTGAATCGGGTGTCTTCCACACCTTGAGCGATAGCTTCTGATCCAGGTACCAGTAATCGGGCTCTAACACCGGATAGGCCGCCAAACCAGGCTAGCTGTATCTGGTTGTTGCGAAAAGCGGTAATTGCAGCGGCATATGATTTAACCGGAACATATTTCACCGGTACCCCCAGTTCATTGGAAAGGTAGTGTGCGATTTTAGTAAAGCGTTGTTTTAGCTGCGACTGATTCTGGTCTGGAATAGCGGAAAAAACCAGGGTTCTGTCTGCAGCAAATAGATTAAAAGGTGATGTTATTAGAAGTAATAGAAGTGTGATCCGGCATATTCGGCTATTCATTTTTAATCCATTAGTTATATTAGAACAGGGGGTTTCTAAGGGTTAAAAATGTTAGAAACGAATTAGCTGAATTATGCTGTGTGTACCTTGTTAAAACAAGGGCATAGGTGCAATTATGGCGAAACTTAGATCTAATTAACAGATGGTTTGTTTAGGTTTTATTATATTAGACTAGAATAGACTGGTAGCGCAGAGCACTGATTCTCTGTAATGGTTATAGAACTTTAGTATAGGCATTAAAATGATTAAAAATATTATGGCTATGACAATGGGCTTCAGCAAAAAAACAGGCTCAATTTTTTCCCCTTTTTTATCCCCGGCAATATCAATCGCCTTATGCTTTGGTTTAATAGCCTGCGATGGTTCTGCATCAATAGATACCGCTCCGGACGAAAACAAATTCCCTGAAATTACATCGTCTGCAGATGTTTCAGTTGCCGAAAATGGTCTTAATGTGACTAATGTTACGGCAATAGATGCAGATGGAGATTCACTTGAATATGGCATCATAGGGGGTGATGACATGCTGCGCTTTATTATTAATAGCACAAGCGGAGCCTTAAGCTTTCTCTTATCACCTGATTTTGAAGTGCCGCTGGATGTTAATGGCGACAATGATTATGTTGTCGAAGTCAGTGTGAGTGACGGGGTTAATGTTAGCCGTCAGCTAATCACTGTTAGGGTGACGGATATTGATGAAACTGTTAATAGTGCACCGCAAATTACTTCATTGGCAACAGCTACTGTAGCGGAAAATACTACCAGTATTATCACGGTTACGGCTACTGATGCGGATGGCGACACCTTAACTTTTGGGATAAACGGTGGTGTAGATCGGCTGCGCTTTGAGATTAATGCCATCAGTGGTGTGTTGCAGTTTAATCCGGCGCCGGATTTTGAAGTGCCGCTGGATAGCGGCCCGGACAATAATTATATTGTGCAGGTCAGTGTTGATGACGGGCAAAGTAGCCGTAATCAGTTGATAACGGTAACGGTGAGTAATGTTAATGATAACTCACCGATGTTTACATCTGCAGCCGGCATTTCGGTCAATGAAAATACAACCGGTGCAATGACTATAGCTGCCACTGATGTGGATGGCGACACACTGACTTACACGCTTAATGTCGGCTTTGATCGGTTGCTATTTACGATTGATGGTAGCAGTGGCGCACTGAGTTTTAATACACCACCGGATTTTGAAAATCCACTGGATAGTGGTGGTGATAATGTTTATCAGGTGGAGGTAAATGTAAGCGATGGCAGTAACTCGTTAAATCAGTTAATCAATATAACGGTCAATAATCTTGCTGAGGGAGGTTTTGGTTTACCCACACGTCCATCTAATACCAGCTGTATTATTGCGGATGCACCGGTGTTGGCCTCAGCAATTAAATTAACGCAGGTATTTTCCAGTCTAGCTACATTTAATAAGCCTACGGTATTGCTGCAATCACCTGTTGAGACTGATCGCTGGTATGTAGCGGAGCAAACAAGCGGTCTGATAAAAACATTTTTAAGTGGAGATAGTGCCTTTGTTGAATTCGCTAATTTAAGGTCGTTAATTAGTACGAGTGGAAATGAAATGGGCTTGTTAGGTGTGGCATTTCATCCTAATTTTGCAAGCAACAGATATGTCTTTGTCTATTACTCTGCACCTAAAAACAGCGGTGGTTCATCCGTTAATCACCAATCGGTAATTGAACGTTATACCGCTGTACCAGATGCAAATAATGTGCTTGTACTGGATTTAACAAGCAACGTTGAATTCATAAGAATTGACCAGCCCTTTAGTAATCACAATGGCGGCAATATGATTTTTGGTGTAGATGGATATTTGTATATTGGCATGGGGGATGGTGGAAGTGGTAATGACCCATTGGATAAGTCTCAAGATATAAGTAGTTATCTTGGCAAAATGTTACGTATCGATGTTGATACTCCAGATGTGAATAAGGGTAATAACTATAGCAGCCCACTTGATAATCCATTTGCGGGGCTGGATGGTGGAGGTGCGGAAATTGCAGGGCTTGATGAAGTATATGCTTTGGGTTTGCGTAACCCGTGGAGATGGAGTTTTGATCGTGTGAACAATGGTTTGATTCTGGCGGATGTTGGACAGTCTGCACGAGAAGAGGTTAACATTATTACGAATGCTGGCAATTATGGCTGGCCATGTTTTGAAGGAAGTCTGTCTGGCGATAATTCTACAACCATTTGTGACGTGCAAAGTAGTTATACAGGGCCAATATATGAATATAACTGGACTAGCTCGACTAAGTCTATTACAGGTGGTTTTGTCTATAGAGGTTCCGCAATACCAGCACTTTACGGTACTTATATATATAGTGATTTCTTTCCTGGTCCAATTTGGGGTCTGACAGATCCTGGTGGAGGCAGTCAGTTGAATTCAGTGCTACTGCAAGACAGTATTGCAAACAATACTGCTGTTAGTAGTTTTGCAGAAGATGCGAATGGTGAGTTATATGTAGTGAGTTTTTTTGATGGTAAAATTTATCGCATCGATCCAGGCTCTGATGTAACCGGCAGCTTTCCAACGCAGCTATCAGAAACGGGTTGCATAGACACAGCCAATCCACTACAGATGGCATCAGGGTTAGTACCCTATGAAATTAACGCGCCCTTCTGGTCTGATGGCGCCATAAAAGATCGCTGGATGGCATTGCCGAATGGTGCCACTATTACTATAGAAGCTGATGATGACTGGACCTTCCCAGTGAATTCTGTGCTGGTGAAAAACTTCAATCTCAATGGCAAGCGGGTTGAAACCCGTCTGTTGGTGCGCCATGCTGATGGCAACTGGGGTGGTTACAGCTACGAATGGAATGCGGCTGAAACCGATGCTACGTTGCTACTGAACGGTAAAACCACTACTAAAGGCAGTCAGACTTATATATATCCAGGCAGTGCAGAGTGCTTTCAGTGTCATACAAATGTGACTAATTTTGTACTGGGCCCTGAAACCCGGCAACTTAACAAGGATCACACCTATCTAAGTACCGGCATCACCGCCAATCAGCTACTGACATTGGATAGTATTGGCTATTTCACAAGTCCATTAGCGGATGTGCCGGCTAATCTGGTGACGTTGACAGATCCAGCCGATACCTCCGCAACTCAGCGTGATCGTGCGCGGGCGTATTTATACACCAATTGCTCACAATGCCACCGTATCAATGGGCCTACCAATGTAAGCCTTGAGTTTGATATTACCACGGCAGACTCAGCGATGAATATCTGTAATTTAGCTCCGCAGCATGGGATTGGTGGTGCAAACTTTATAATGTCACCAGGTAATCCGCCTGATTCAAGCATGTATTTACGCATGACCTGTCGAGATGGTGTTGGTAATTGTGCCGATGCAGATAAAATGCCGCCCCTGGGTAGTGTACTGGTAGATCCGGGGTCACAGGTTGTCGCGGCCTGGATAATGGGCTTGAGTCAGTGCCCATAAAGTACTGAAATTAAATATAAATCACTAACCGCTGAAATCTCATGATTTCAGCGGTTTTTTCATGCCAGATTAAAAATAATATAAACCAAAAATCTTATGTGAAAATAACCGGTTAGCTGTATTTATAGGGTGGTTCTACTACACTCTTTATAAGGCGCAAGCTAACAGGTTCGTTTAGTAAAGATGAAAAAATGTGAAATAACACCTGGACTCATTTCTTGAGTGCTATGTATAAACCGGTTGATAGATTCGTTAAATGAGTGATCAGGCAGAGAATAGTACATTTCAAGTGTTGGTGGCTAAGACGGGGATCCATATTCATTTTTTTGTATTCCACATTATTAAGAACAAAGTAGTAATATGCTGATTGGACTAAATTGGTTTTTGTATCGTTCAGTATAAAATATAAAGGTTAATTGTTTGTTACGAATTACAAATAAATTTTATAATAATTTGTCAGGTTTTATACGTTGGCATTTAGTGCTGTTAATTCGATTAAGCACTTTAACCGTATTATTATCAGGTAACAGTGCTTTGGCTATTGGTGCCGATTATAAACTTAAAGCAGCATACATTTATCAGTTTACAAAATTCACTCATTGGCCTGAAAATGTATTTGAAAAAGCGGATTCTCCAATACGAATATGCGTAATGGGTAAAAACCCTTTTGGTAATTCGCTAGCCGGATTTGCAAGTAGAAAATCACAAAACAGATATTTATTAGTAGAGTATATAGTGTCTCTAAAAGGCATTAGTCATTGTCAGTTAGTTTATATTAGTCAGTCAGAAGAAAAAAAATTAACCGAAATTATACACCAGATTAATCGACTCCCCATACTCAGTGTAAGTGATATGGCCGGTTTTGCACGTCGGGGAGGAATTATTGGTTTTATTCCTAAAAAAAGAAGAGTGGGAATTGAAATTAATATAGCCGCATCACGCAAGGCTGAACTCATGCTGAGCTCAAAATTGCTAGAGGTTTCTACTATTGTAGAAAGTGATGACATGGAGGTATCTCCATGAGAAAGCTAATGCGCAATCTGAAAATAAAACATAAATTAATCATCATAATTATGTCGATTGTTGTGTTTAGTCTGGTATTGGTCGGTTCAGTGCTGATTGTAAGTGAGAGATATCAGGCCAAGCAATCAATGGCAGATAAACTAATCACAGTGAGTCATATTGTAGCTGACCGAAGTACGGCGGCAATTAGCTTTTATGATACTAAAGTGGCTAAAGAATTATTGCAGGCACTTGATCATGAATCATCAATAGTGCGTGGTTGCATGTATGACCAGTACAAAGTTTTGTTTGCAACTCATGGAAAAGATAAGTCTGAGCCATGCCCGCTAAAGCCAAAGCAGGAAGAATATCATTTTACAGGTAACAGATTTGAGCTATATCAACCGATTGTTCTTGAAGGTGAGATTATCGGCACTGTGTATATTCGCGCAACACTTGATAAGCTAAATTATAAGCTAGTGCAGTTTATTAGTCTGGTAATCATAATGATAACGCTAACAGGCTTTGTGGCTTATTTTATGGCCAAAAAACAGCAATCAATTATATCTAAGCCAATACTTGATCTGGCAGAAGTGGCCAGAAAAATCTCTATCGATGGTAATCACACAGCCAGGCTGACTATGTCAGCGAATAAAATGATAACTAAGGAATCTGACAGAAATGATGAAATTGGCATATTAAATCGTGCATTTAATGACATGCTTAAGCAAATACATAAACGAGAGGTCGCAAGAGATGAGGCACAAAAAGCATTAAGTGAACGTGAACAGGATCTTATTGTAACGCTTAATAGTATTGGTGATGCAGTTATTGCAACTGATGTCGAGGGTAACGTAACCCGAATGAACCCGGTTGCAGAAGAGCTGACCGGTTGGTCATATGAAGATGCAAAACAGCAGCCACTAAGCAAGGTTTTTCCAATTATAAATACAACAACTCAGGAGCCTATAGAAAACCCGGTTGGTCAGGTTATAAAAACAGGTGAAATAGTTTACCTGAGTAATCATACGACGTTGATTTCAAAAAACGGCAAAGAAATCAACATTGCTGATTCAGCAGCGCCGATACGAAATAACAATGAAATACTTGGAATGATACTGGTATTTAATGATGTCACTGAGCAATATAAATTGCGTGAGGCAGCGGCAAAGAGTGAGCGTGACTTGCAGGCAATTATGGATAACTCACCTGCCGCAATTCACGTGGAAGATGGCCAGGGAGTAGTTATATTCACCAATAAACAGTTTGATCAATTAGCAGATATGCAAGGCAGTAATATTGTCGGTAAAAAGTTGCATGATATCTTTGCTGATGATATTGCCAATGAAATGCTGAGTAATGGAAGGTCTGTTATTGAGAGTGAAAATATTTTAGAAGTAGAGGAATTAGTGCCGCAGATAGATGGCGAGCATTATTATACATCTATAAAATTCCCTCTATTTGACGAAGAAGAAAAGGTTTATGCGGTTTGTAGTATATCAACCGATATTACCGAACGCAAAACTCAGGAGGAACAATTAAGGCGTAGTCAAAAAATGGATGCGTTAGGTAAGTTAACAGGTGGCATAGCACATGATTATAATAATCTTCTCGGGATCATAATGGGTTATGCAGAGCTTCTGAACGAGAAGCTTGAATCAACTCCAGAGTTATCAAAATATGCCTTGGACATAGAGCATGCAGCAGAGCGTGGTACAAAGCTAACAAAAAAACTACTGGCATTCACACGGCATAAGAGTTCTGATGAAAAATTATTAGATATAAACGGATTGTTGAAAGAGCAGAAGCTAATGTTAGAAAAAACATTAACAGCGCGTATCAATCTAAAATGGGATCTTGCCAGTTATTTGTGGCCAGTCTGGCTAGATAGTGGCGACCTGGAAGATGCAGTAATAAATATGAGCATAAATGCGAGCCATGCTATTGAGGGTCATGGTGAGCTGATATTTAAAACGAAGAATAAAGAGCTCAGCCATTCAGAGTCTCAATTAATTGGAGTGCCTGCAGGTGATTATGTTGTTCTTGTTATCACGGATAATGGCAGTGGTATGGATGATCATATAAAAGAAAAAATATTTGATCCATTTTTTTCGACTAAAGGAGAAAGAGGCACAGGTCTGGGGTTAAGTCAGGTATATGGTTTTGTAAAGAGAAGTGGCGGAGATATAAAGGTGTTTACCGAGGAAAATAAAGGCACAAGTTTTGAACTGTATTTTCCACGAAGTTTTCGTTCTGATAACGTTTCAAAACGAATGGTGAAAATAGATAAAGAAAATCTTAAGGGGAAAGAAACAATACTTGTAGTAGATGATGAGCAGTCACTTGTAGATTTGGCTTCAGATATCTTAAGTGCACAGGGCTATCAGGTATTAAAAGCGAATGGAGGGGTGGAAGCGCTTGAAATAATTAATAACGAAAATATAAGTCTGATGATATCTGATGTGATTATGCCGAATATGGACGGTTATGAGCTCTCGGAAAAAGTAAAATCGAAATATCCAGAGATTAAAATATTGTTAGCCAGTGGCTTCGTTGGCGAGCATGATAATAAAGTAATAGATAATGTGCTCCAGGAAAACTTGTTGTACAAGCCCTACACCGCAAGTAGTTTATTGGAAAGTGTACGAGGCCTGTTAGACTCTGTAAAAACCAGTGAGATGAATATGATCATGGAGCAAGCGCTAACCTACTCAGGGGGAAATAAGGATAAAAGGTTAATACAAAATGTAGAAAAAGATGAAAACAAAATAAAAAAAATACTGATAATGGATGACGAAATTGATGTGCAGGATTTGTTTGTTCTGAGTCTTGAAATGTTAGGTTACAAGGCAATAACGGCTAATAACAGTGATGAAGCATTATCTATTTATGAACAGTCTATTGCATCTGCTGATAACATAGATGCGTTGATACTGGATCTAAATATACCGGGTAGTTTAGGTGGCAGGGAAGTAGCTAAAAAGATCAGAAATTTGAATGGCAATGTAAAATTAATTGTTTGTAGTGGTGATACGGGAAGCGAGGAAATGACGAACTATAAGGAGTATGGGTTTGATGGTGCGCTGGAAAAAATATTCGACCGGAAAATAATTAAAGAATTACTGGATAAAATATTATAATAATAATTGAATATTATATGGCATATATATACTAGGAGCAGGAGAATGAATAGATGTCGGGAATAAATTTTGAAAGACATAGTTTTATTATTTTTATATCTCTAGTGATGTGTGCAAATACCGCTACAGCGGAAAAATGTCTATTTATATCTTCTTACCATCATGGCTATGAATGGAACGATGGCGTAGAAAGAGGTTTACGAAGCCAACTAAAAGGTGTTTGTGAATTGAAACAGTTTAATATGGACACAAAACGCAATAGTAGCGAAAAATTTAAATTACAGGCGGGGCTTGAAGCCAGGCAGTTGGTTCTATCGTGGAAGCCTGATGTGGTGATAGCATCTGATGATAATGCCTCTCGATATGTCGTACAGGCTTATTTTAAAGATCATGAAATTCCATTTGTATTTTGCGGGCTCAATTGGAATGTAGATAACTATGGTTACCCATATAAAAATGCTACCGGCATGGTAGAGGTCGCACCGATCACAAATCTCCTTAATAAGGTAATAGATATAATTGGTAAGCCAGCGAACGCCTATTATCTTGGTGTTGACGTATTAACTGAACGTAAAAACTTTAAACGATTTAAAGAAGCGACAGGAGAGCTCAATATACAATTAGCGAAAGGAATGGCAACGTCGCAAAAACAATGGATTGCATACTATAAAGAATCTCAAAAATACGATTTTGTAATAATAGGTAGCAGTGCTGGGATCAATGACTGGCATAAGGCTGAAGTAATCAGTGAGATAATGCATTCAACAAGAAAATTAAGTGTGACAATTCAGGGCTGGATGATGTCTTATGCTATATTCGGATTAACTAAAATTCCTGAAGAGCAAGGAGAGTGGGCTGGGCAGGTTGCTGTTGCTATACTTAATGGAGCAAAACCATCAGAAATACCTATAGTGTCAAATAGAAAATGGGATATGTGGATTAATCAAGGTATTCTAAAAAACACCAATATCAACATACCCCATGCGCTTATTAAAAAAGCCAAAAAAGTAACTGAATAAAAAACTGCAATGAAATACAAAAACATATTAGCCATAACACTCGGTTTTATTCTATTTACGGTTCTACCAGCGAGTATTTCATTGGTGCTGGACTATCAACAGCTGGTTTCAGAGTTCAAAGCCGATGTGGTTACAATTAATCGTAGGTTTGCTCAGCAGATAGCCAGCATTGAAACAGTGCTTATCTCGGTAACTGGTTTACACCATGCAAGTGAAAATCTTAATCAGGCTGAATTGAGTAGCTTTTCAGAAGAAATGTTAAAGGCCTATCCATTTATTGTCGGCATAATCAGCATGGAAAAAGTTGAAGATGGCGACATTGTAGACTTTGAAAATAGAATGAAAAAACAGGGATATGTCAGTTATAAAATAAAAAAATATTTAAATCTTAATAGTAAAAGTTCAACTTATTACTTGCCCGTCAATTTTGTTGAGCCGATGACACCTATGTCTGCAAGTTTATTGGGGCTGGATGTGCGCACTATGCCTGGAATGCCCGAAGTGATAAAAATTTCAGTGAATACAGGGGAGGTCAGTGCATCTGAAATTCAGTCCTTGCCTAAGGCTAATGTGCCTTTTATTTTAATGCTAAAGGCAATATACCTTGGTCGCTACCCGCCAGAAACTAAAGGCGATAGATTGATAATGTTAAATGGGCTGGTTGCAATTAAAATAAATATAGATCATTTTATGAAATACCTGGATTTGCCAGAATTTGGTCTTTTTGGGAAACTGGAGAACTTACAATCTATTGAAGCAACAAACAGCAGTGAATCGTATGAGATTTCATACGATTCACTGCTGTTTGTTGAAAGCATTAGTATGTACAAAAATAACTATCGTTTTACTATAAATCGTGATGTGTCGATAGATATGATAAACAAACGGCAACTAGTAATTTTGTGGTTCCTGTCTATGATTGTTTTTCTCTCAGTCATCATGTTTTATAAAAAACGCAAATCAACCGAAGAGAAAATGCGTCATTTGGCCTTTTTCGATTCATTGACAAATTTACCTAATAGGGAATCATTTAAAGCGCGATTAAGTTCAGCGTTATCTGAAGCAGATAAAAACGCTACAATCGGCGCGGTTTTGTTTATGGATATCGATGAATTTAAAAGAATAAATGATACGCTTGGCCATGGCGTAGGTGATGAACTGCTGAAGCAATTATCGCAAAGATTAATTAGTTTGATGCGCCAAAGTGACGCAGTAAGTCATGGCGTAACTAAAGTGGCGAGTGACAAACAAAATAGCAAACGTAAAGAAATTAAGTCTAGTGATGTGGTGACACGTTTAGGTGGCGATGAATTTATTGTTTTATTAAACGACGTTAAAGATGCCAGGTCTGCGGGTGTTGTTGCTAACCGTATTTTACAAAAGATATCTCAATCGTTTAGCCTGGATGGGCATGAGGTTTTTGTCACTTCTAGCATAGGTATTGCGTTATTTCCTCAGGATGGAACTGATGTGGAAATGTTGTTAAAACATGCCGATACTGCAATGTATCACGCAAAAGATATGGGGAAGAATAATTACCAATTTTATCTGGAAAATATGAGTTCGAAAATTGAGCATCGTTTAAAGTTAGAAGGTAAACTACATCAGGCAATAGAAAAAAATGAATTAGTTTTAATGTATCAGCCACAGATTGATTCACATACTAATAAGATTGTTGCGGCTGAGGCGCTAATTCGTTGGCAGCAAAGTGAACTGGGTATGATTTTTCCAGATGATTTTATTCCGCTGGCAGAAGAAACTGGACAGATTTTCAAAATTGGCCAATGGGTGATCGATGAAGCATGCAGACAAAATAAGGCATGGCAGGTATTAGGATACGACCCAATTCGTGTTGCAATAAATTTATCCAGCACACAGTTTATGCAGGAAGATTTGTTAAAGATTATAGTTAATGCACTGGAAACATCTGGTCTTGATGCGAAGTTTCTAGAATTAGAAATAACAGAAAGTATAATGATGCGAAATATTGAGCAAACAATTTATTTAATAAAAAAATTTACAGACATGAATATAGGTGTTTCAGTGGATGATTTTGGAACTGGTTACTCATCCCTGAGTTATTTAAAGAAGTTTCCACTAGATTCATTAAAAATAGATAAATCTTTTGTAATGGATATTCCAGATGATAAAGATGACATGATGATTACGTCTGCAATTATTTCGATGGCTAAAAGTTTAAATCTTCAGGTAATTGCCGAAGGAGTTGAAAATCAGCAGCAGGTTGATTTCTTAAAAGAGCATAATTGTGATTTATTGCAGGGTTATCATTTTAGTAAGCCGATACCGGCCAATGAGTTTGAGAAGTTGTTAGCACAGCAGGTATCGGGCAGTAAATGAACGTTATTTGACAGTCGTTAGACCAAGTGATTTCCAGGCCTGCATGCCGCCTCTGTAATAGTGTATTTTGTTCGCGGGGTAACCAAGTTCGAGCATACCATGAATGGCTCTAGGCGATTGCCCGCACCATATACCATTGCACCATATCAAAACTTCCTTTGCCTTAGAAAAATCCCATTTGTTATTTGCATTAGTCGAATCATCTTTAATTAAACTCATCATCTGGTCAATTAAAGACTTTTCTGTCGACGTGTTTTTGGTAGTGACACCAAGCTTGGCAAGTGCCGATACTTTAATAAGGTCGCTACTGTCTTTACTAAAGGTAGTGAACGGAATATTAATCGAGCTTGGTATGGTGCCCTTTTTAAACCAGCTAGCAGTGCGGGCATCGATTAACACACCGGTACCCTGATTGACTTTATTTTGAATAAATTCTAATACCTCCTTTTCGCCAACAGTATTTACTCCTGTGGCAACATTCATGGGTTGAACACAAAATGGCGGACAGTTACGTGATGTTTTTGTATAACCGCCGGTGAGTAAATTGCTCTGGTCCTGAATGCGTTGAATCCGTATAACTTCACCATTATGCGCAGTTTTTACATGCGATAGTGTTTTAGTGATATTGACCTTTAATGCATTTGCTGGTGTTGAAATAAATAAGCATAATACAAGTGAACTTAGAGTTGATTGAATGCTAAATTTGTACATTGTTTTTACCTTAACTAGTTCGATAATCTATTTTTGAAATATAAATTGAATAATAATTGGGTGGCTTTTGACATGTCTTTATCGTGCTTAAAGTAGATGTCAATTACGTTTTGTTTCTGAGTATTGTTCAATTTGTAATATGCCCGGCTCGTTGCAGGAAGCTCATGGCTTAACTGGGTGGTAAATTCGATTTTATGCTGAAGCGTTAATAACCCACTTTCTATGGATTGTTTACTGGCTTGAGGTGTTGGCTTGCTGGTTTCAGGCTGAGGTTGAGTTTTTTTTGTTTCATCACTGGCTTCGGCTTCTGCTTCGAGTGCTTGTAAGTATGCATCATCGTCAGATAAAGCGGTCACAGACCAGAAGATTGTACAAATAAGTAAGCAGAAAGAGGTAGCTCTAAATTTAGAAAAATGCATAGTTGTCATTAATAATGTGGTTAGTAATAAGGTTCTTGATGATATAAGAAAAAAATCCAGTTAGAAATATGTTAATTTTATTATATTATCCTAATTGTTTAATTATAGACAATATTTATATAAAAACATGGCATGGCAGATTAAATAAGAATATACCATATTTAACCAAGGGTTTTCCCTAGTATTACATTGGCGTAATAATGCTTATTTCAGCTTATGGTTAATAACTTAAAGTTTGCTTTTATAGTTGTCGATTTTAAATATCAGGTTTCGAGGTAAGCTGGTGTCGGCAAGGGCGGTGCTGCATGATAGGGGATAAAAAATATTCCATGCGGCAGATAATTTCAGTCATATGATAACTGATTTGATGGTGGGTTATGATCAGGGGACTCGGGCATTTATATTGGTGTCTATAAGAGTCTGCTGATTAGTCATCAGGTGAATTCGGCTTTAGGAAATTAAATCCAATAACTTCGAATAATATGTCAATACAGTTTAGGGTGGGTAGAGACAAGTTACTCGTGAAAGGATTTGCTATTTAATTTTAATAACGGATTTTTAATGATTAATTGGCCGATTACACTTTATTGTTTGCGTGGTGGTAAGCCGGTATGTTGAGTCAGTATTTTTTTACCCTTGTTTTTATTAGATGGGTTCTTACTCGATTTATTTTTATGCGTATGGTTCGGATTTGTCTGGGTTCGGCGTTGATGCGCAGATGCCGAATTTTTTCGTCGAGTTGCATGGTAATCGTCAGTGGATGCTGGCTGGTCTTTCGGAATAAGCTGTTTATCCCCGTCACCAATTAAATCGGTTCGACCCATTCGTTTTAGAGCGTCGCGTAGTAGTGGCCAGTGCGTAGAATCGTGATAGCGTAAAAAAGCCTTGTGCAGTTTTCGTTGTTCCGGGTCTTTAACGCTTTCGACCTGCTCACTTTTATATGTCACATTACGCAGGGGGTTTTTGCCCGTGTGATACATGGCTGTCGCGGTTGCCATCGGCGATGGATAAAATGCCTGCACCTGGTCTGCCTTAAAGCCGTTGCGCTTTAACCATAGTGCCAGATTGAGCATATCTTCATCGGTAGTGCCCGGATGTGCGGCAATAAAATACGGTATTAAGTACTGGTCTTTACCGGCCTGTTTACTGTATTTTTCAAACATGCGTTTGAATTTGTCATAGTTGCCCATACCGGGTTTCATCATTTTTGATAGGGGCCCGTCTTCTGAATGCTCCGGGGCAATTTTTAAACAACCGCCGACGTGATGAGTTACCAGTTCTTTTACATATTCTTTGTCGCGTATTGCCAGGTCGTAACGTAAGCCGGAGGCAATTAATATTTTTTTAACCCCGGGTAATGAACGTGCCTCTCGATAAATTTGTGTCAGTGCGGAGTGATCGGTATTTAAGTTGTGGCAGATACCGGGATAAACGCAACTCGGTTTACGACAGGCCGCTTCTATTTCCCGGGTTTTGCAGGCCAGGCGATACATGTTTGCCGTGGGGCCACCGAGGTCTGAAATCACACCGGTGAAGCCCGGCACTGTGTCACGAATTTGTTCTATTTCACTCAAGATAGAGTCTTTCGAACGGCTTTGAATAATGCGTCCTTCGTGTTCGGTGATCGAACAAAAGGTGCAACCGCCGAAACAGCCACGCATGATATTTATCGAAAAACGAATCATCTCATAGGCAGGAATTTTTGCACCGTTGTATTGCGGGTGTGGCACCCGCGCAAAGGGCATCGCAAATACATAATCCATTTCATCTGTGGTGAGCGGGATAGGCGGCGGGTTTAACCACACATCAACCTTGCCATGTTTTTGCACCAGAGCCCGCGCATTACCGGGGTTGGTTTCCATGTGTAATACCCGGTTTGCGTGCGCGTATAATGCGGTATCATTACTGACTTTTTCAAAGGTCGGTAAGCGAATAACGGTATGGTAACGATCCAGTTTTGGGCGTTTTTTTAATCGGCTAACGTCAACTAAAATTTCACCTTGCTGATCCGCGTGTTCATCAGCGTGCACACCCTGAAATGCATTATCACGACGTTCACGTTCACAGGCACTCATGTCCTGAGTATTGATATACGGGTTGATGATTTTATCTATTTTTCCGGGGCGGTCGATTCGTGTAGAGTCAATTTCCATCCAGCCTTGCGGTGTATCACGGCGAATGTAAACTGTGCCACGTATATCCGTAATTTGCTCAATGCCTTCGCCCTTTGATAATCGATGTGCGACTTCAACAATGGCGCGCTCAGCATTTCCATAGAGCAACATATCGGCAGTCGCATCCACCAGAATGGAGCGTCGGACTTTGTCCTGCCAATAATCGTAATGAGCAATGCGGCGTAATGACGCTTCTATACCACCGAGAATTACCGGCACATCTGTCCACGCCTCTTTGCAGCGTTGTGCATATACCAGTGAACATCGATCAGGTCGTTTGCCGCCAATATCGCCCGGCGTATAGGCATCATCCGAACGCACTTTTCTATCAGCTGTGTAGCGGTTAATCATTGAGTCCATGTTGCCCGCCGCCACACCAAAAAACAGATTGGGTTTACCGAGTACTTCAAAAGCCGCTTTCGAGCCCCATTCGGGTTGCGAAATAATGCCTACGCGAAATCCCTGGTTTTCCAGCAAGCGACCAATAATCGCCATTCCAAATGAGGGGTGATCGACATAGGCATCGCCCGTCACAATAATAATATCGCAGGAGTCCCAGCCCAGCGCGTCCATCTCGGCACGGCTAGTCGGTAGAAAATCGGCAGTACCATAGCACTCGGCCCAATATTTAGGGTAATCAAATAAGGCGGTTCTGGCGATGGGGACGGAAGACGCTGACATAGGGGGTACTGCGCAGTGGAAAAGGAGAGATTATAGCAAATAATGCGTAGGAAGTAGCACCTGCTGTAAGGCAGATGGCTTGTTAGCCCCGCTTCCTCTGGGAGAGGGGTGGGGAGAGGGAAACCGCTGCTTTAAGCACCCTCATCCTAACCTTCTCCCTCAAGGGAGAAGGGACAGTGTCATAGCACTTCTATTATGCTTCAAGCGCCATAGCGGCCATTTTCATTGTGCTTGCAAATGATTCTGCACCGGCAATAAATAAACCATTATGGCAAAACATAGCATCATCAAGACCGGTTACTTCTTTAAGTTCTTTATCAGATAAGCCCGCCCATGGCTTAGGCAGCGATTTTCTGTCTTCAAATGAACCCAGTTCAACCGGTACAGTTTGAATTCTCCATTGGCCAGTTTGAGACGGGTAAATCACATATAATGCCTCTTCAGATAAGGCATGAACCGTTCTTTTCCATGGCGTATATTTTTCTAATACAATGACTCTTGGGTCTTCTGCATTATCAATCGCGTCAGCCACAATTTCTTTCGCGCTAATGCCGCCGTTTGCCGAGGCAATGAAGCGGGTTAAAACCCGTGATGCAAAATCAACCGCTTCATCAAAGCAGGTATCAAAGTGACTTTCTTCTTGCCAAGTGGGGT
>CAZHEA010000049.1:19091-24124 GCA_964531165.1 uncultured Thiotrichaceae bacterium | reverse complement strand
TCCAATAAAAAGGCCCCGCAGCGAAAGCTGCGGGGCCTTTTTATTGGATATGATGATCTGGAGGGTTTTGATGATAACTAGCCGTGAAGTGAATGCTTGCAGGTTGGGTCATATGAGTATGCGGGTGATTGAGCAGGGAAACCCGAATAATCATGCATTAAGCCATTCATGCTCTTATGTGTAACTAGAAACTGCAGCTTTTGCTGTAGGGTACTTTGTATTTGCGTATTTATATTAATTAAAAAACAGCCCGAACCAGTACAGGCGATTAACAAAACTATGTCAAAATAGCGGATATGAAATCACCAGTAGACAAACTCTTAAAAAAACATCAGCAACTTAATCAAAGCGATATGATGAAAGTCAAGTCGCATGTACAGCGTGAGTCAGGCGAGTGGGTAATAAATACGCTGATGATAGATGGTTGTGATGTGGCATTTAAATATAAACGTAAAAAACGTTATAAAGATTTAAAAGGTCAGCGGGTTAATTTAACTTATTACCCGGATGTCGAGAAGGTTGCGGGTATGCAAATAGAAGTTATGAATGTAGTCAGGATAAAAATATCCTGAAATTACTGGCTTTGTTCCAGACTCTGAATTTTTTTACTGACTTTTTCAGCGCGATTAATGAGTTGAATAACTTCAGTATTTTTCGGGTCGAGTAATATTGCTTGCTGCCATACTGCTAGTGCCTCATCTATCATTTTTTTGCTGTAGAGCTCTTTTCCCCTGTTTATTCTATTTTCTGTCATGGTTTTAATTTCACTGTTTAATGAATCTAGAAGCATTTTCGACTTTTTATGCGATGGGTTCAGTGCCAGCATTGTTGTAAGGTGAGTGCGCGCTAAGTTATATTCCTGTTTGTTATATGCAGCATGATATGCTGCCAGTGATTTAGTATTGCTTTTAAGAGTTGATTTTTTTATCAGCTGTTTATTTATTTGAGTAACCCACTGTTGCTTCTGCTCGGTAGGCTCAAGTTTATTAGATAAGGAATAGCAGTCACTAGCTAATAAATACTGTTCGTTATTTTTAGCCTGATCGCCGCATAGTTTCAGTTGATGTGCTACGTGTAATCTGTCTTTTTCATAATCAGTTATATCAAGCTGAGCGCCGTAATCATCAGGAATAAGTTGAAATAATTTTTCATATATTTTTTTATAAGAAATGAGCGCACTGGCACGTTGCATAAGCATGTCTTTTTGGAGCGAATTTATCTGTTTGTCTCGTTCGCTAAGAAGGCCCTGTCTTTCCAGGCTGAGTCTTGGCTCGTGGTTGATTTTGGTTAAGGCATTATCGTATGTGTCTAATGCCAGTTGCCAGTTTTTGCTTTGTTTATGTTTTTGTGCTGTTTCTGAGGCGTTTTCTATAAACTGATTTTTTTTGTTTTCGATTTCAGGTTTTCGATCAAGAATGAACTGATATTTATTGGTGGTATTATCATTGTTGCTTTTGTCGGAGATGGTGTTTGATGATATTTTATTAAAAGCATATTGTATTTCATCATACTCATTTTCAGTCAGCCACTGATCGATGTTTTTATTGAGTGCTTCTGGTTTGGCTTTAAACAGGGCGCATGAAGATAGTGCTAAACAACACAGCAGAAATAAAAAAACCGGACGAGAGTAAAAAGATTGAATCAATTAGGATTTCCATCAGCATCGTACAATATTTCAAAAATTTGTTGCCGCATCACTTTTTGATTTTCAAGTGAAGTATTATTGACTAACCAGGTCGAAACAGGTTTTTGTTTGCCGCGAACACGAATCACCTTATATTTTTGAGCCAGTATATGCCTGGATATTTCATCCTGATTAAACAGTTCTTCAAGAATGATAATTTGGTTGCTTTCAGCAATGCTGGCTAAACGCGAAGCGATATTAACCGGGTCACCGATCACGGTGTATTCCATACGATCACTAGAGCCAAGATTACCTGCTACCATCACGCCACTATTTACACCTGTTTTAAAATGAATAGGAATTTTATTTTGCTTTATACGAATATCATTTAGTTGAGTAACTAATTCTCGAATCATAACAGCGCAATTAATTGCATTTATGCTGTGTGTGTCAGAAAAGTCTGGAACACCAAATACAATCATAGCACAATCACCCATAAACTTATCTATATGGCCGTTATGTAATTGGGCAATGGTTGAAATGTGTGTGAAATATTCATTGAGAATGTGTGTCACTTCTTGTGGTGGTATTTTTTCTGAGATGCTGGTGAACCCTACGATGTCAGCAAATAAAACGGAAGCGTTTACATGTTTACCGCCGAGTTGAACGTCATCCAGATTTTGTAAAACTTTTTTTGCAACATTGCTGGAGACATAACGAGAGAAAATGTCTTCAACCTGTGATTTTTGTAGTAAGCCATGTGCCATTTGGTTAAAGGCGCAGGCAAGTTCACCAATTTCATCATTGCGGCGTTCATTTAGGCGATATTTGAAATCACCGGCTCCTATTGCTTTACTGGCATCAACTAAGTTGTGGATGGGTTGAGACAGGTGTCGACTCATAATAAACGCTAGTAAAATGGCAATGATAGTCATAACGATTGTGGTTAGGATAATTATATAGCGTGAGTCTTCTAGTGATTGCTGCATTTGTTGCTTGCTAAAAGTAATTATTATGTGGCCAGCAATAAGTTGTTTAAATTTGATCGGACTATCAAAACATATTAATTGCTTAGTGGTATTGTTGTTCGAGTTCCATTCAAAAATATGTGCAGATTTTTTATTATTGAGTTGATGCTGAATAAAGTCTATAGAAGGTGTCATGCCATTTTTAACAATGGTCTCATTTTGATCTGAAATAACAATAGCGCCTTTAATTAGATTATAATCAACTAAATTGTTAACCAGTGTTTGTAAGCCAAGATTATCATCAGAAAGAACCATTTCAGATGCACTATTGGCAACTTGTTTGACGATAGCTGAGCCCATATCATTTATTTGTTGAGTTAAAACATTTTTCTGGTTTTCCAGAATGATAAAGCCGAGTGCAGACATGCCGCTGACGATTAGAAGTGTAATGGCGAGTGCGAGTTTAATCGTGATTGGGATTCTCAATTTGAAATGAGATATCTTGTTTATGGCAGGTGTTAGTTTAGAAAATAGATCCAAATCGCACTCTTCTTATTGTCTTAGATTCATTCAGCCGTAAATAATAACATGATCAGTGTGGCTTAGGTTATTAAGCATTAAATTTGCTGAATTTAAACAAATGAGAAAAAATAAATATTTTTTTGAACTATTTGTAAAAGCCTGCGTCTTAATGTTTGCAAGCCAGCAATGTTGGGCAGGGACGACATATTCTCTCTGCCCTTTTTTTGTGCATCAATAAATGCTTCTCACAGTTTACGACTATATATGTCTTAAATAGGCGATTAAGTTTTAATAATCGTAAACATGCTATACGGCCGATAATTCAGGCAAATCAATTACATAAACAATTTAAATAGCTTATAGCCGTTAATGGTGTGAGCTTTAATGTGCATCCGGATATTTGTTTTGGTCTACTCGGGTTGCAAAACGACAACGGTTGAAATGCTTGAAGGTGTAAGCAGGCAGATAGTGGAACGATAAAGTATAGGGGTAAACCCTTGAGTGGTGAGTTAAAAAATAATGCAGGTATTATGTTTAAGTCTACTGCCTTGCAGAGTGATACCACGGCGCAGGAATCGCTGGAGTTGTTTCAACAGATGTATTTGCAGAAAATAATTATAGATTGCGCATAAGAAAACTTTTTACATCCGGACCCAATCCATTGGTCCGTCATAATTTCAGGCAGCTAATTCATAAAATTAAAAAGCAGAATAAAATAATTGTTCTACACATATTATATGGATGAAGCATATGAATTGTGTGATGAAATTATCATTATGGATCATGGGAAAATAATTTTGCAGGAACGCCAGAGAATTATTTGCAAAACATTTTAATGATGTCATCGTGCAAATTCTCGCATCGGCAGAGGCTGCCGCATTAAACTTTAAGCGGTAAGGGGTTGAGGCAATGACGTGGTAGCGTTTTGTTAGTGACCTTAAAGCGCGTGATAGAAATGTGCTGTATATAAATATGATGTTCAGTGCATTATTTGGTTTGGGTTATATCGGGGTTCGTTATCGTAAAAATGGTGTTTTATAACGTTTAAAAGTAACGTCATTAACGGCGTTAGAGCTTTTATCTGCTCAAGTTGCATCCCGGTTATGGTTGATTATGGTGATTAGCATTACGGTCTATATTGACTGCCATCTGTTAATTGGCTTGATGATGCGCGGCAGTTTTCCCCTAACCCACATAACGCAGGTGGCACGTGATATAATGATAAACGGTGTCAGTTTAATGGTGATTATGTCTCATTTGCTGGCATTGCTCACGATGAGTATTATTTTTTACTGCTTGGAGTGTGATTATTCCGAAGGGAGTCGTCAGCTGATACTCTCCCTGATATTCCCCCCCCCGGGAATGATAAGCAGGTTTTATTGAGGTTTTAACATGTTTCATTTAAGTGAAGAGCGACAAATCCTGCTAACCCAGAAAATCATGGAAAGTCTTGATGACTGGGGCTTATGTGCCGCCGACCAGGTGGTTGTTCTGAATTTACCAGAAGGCACCCGAACTCGTAAATTACGGGCATTTCATGAAGATACGCCATTGCCTAAAGACGATAATGTGGAATTCAGAGCGGTACGTATCCTGGGTATTATTGACGCGTTGCGCACCACTTATCCGAAGAATGAGACGATGGGTGCACGCTGGATGAGAAAGCCACATCGGCGTTTTCAAAATCGTCCGCCGTTGCAGTTGCTGGTTGAAGAAGGTAATACTGGAATGGATACGGTGTTGGCGGAATTAGATTGTTCTTATGCATGGGAGCTAAGTGGCTCTCTGGCCCGCTAAGCACTCAGTTTACCTCTGTAAGGCGGCAGCTCTTCGTTGGAAAATGCGCACTTACAGTAGTAAGCTTACATTTACCGCCTTGACCTGCCGCCTTACAGAGGCAAGCTGAGTGCTTAGCGCTA
>CAZHEA010000049.1:0-18991 GCA_964531165.1 uncultured Thiotrichaceae bacterium | reverse complement strand
GTCACCGGCTCTTTGTCAGGAAATGGACGCTTACCGTCGTTAGCTCGTATTTTTCCCCTTGACCTGCCGCCTTACAGAGGCAAGCTGAGTGCTTAGCGCTAGTCACCGGCTCTTTGTCAGGAAATGGACGCTTACCGTCGTTAGCTCGTATTTTTCTTCTTGATCAGCCGCCTTACAGAGGTAAACTGAGTGCTTAGCGCTAGTCATCGGCTTCTTTGATTGGAAGTGGATACTTAGCCGTCGTCAGCTCACCTTTTCCGCCTTGATCTGTCGCCTTACAGAGGTAAGCTGAGTGCTTAGCGCTAATCATCAGCACTTGATTGGAAGTGGATACTTAGCCGTCGTCAGCTCACCTTTTCCGCCTTGATCTGTCGCCTTACAGAGGTAAGCTGAGTGCTTAGCGCTAATCATCAGCACTTGATTGGAAGTGGATACTTAGCCGTCGTCAGCTCACCTTTTTCACCTTGATCTGCTGTCTTACAGAGGCCAGCTGAATGCTTAGGGCTCTTACCGCTATAGACTCTCGTTTTCACCCTAATCTGTCGTTATTCAGAATAAATTTAAGCGTTTAGCTATTGGTTATTTGAGCACGGGGTAACACCGTTAATCATGTATTAACGGTGTTACCCCGGTTTGCTTACCGAAGGCTCAGTTTAATTTCTTTTATGGCGCAGATGGTCGTTTTCATTTATTCTTTAGGCATAATTCAAATAAAGAGATTCGCAATGCTGGAATATCAATATGAACTGGATGCGACTAATGACACCTGCCCGCAACCGGTTATGAAAACTAAACAATTATTAAAGCAGATGAGCCCCGGAGAGGTGTTGCATGTGATGGCAACGGACCCTTTGGCGGAGCAGGATATTAATATGTTGATTGCTGCAGTTAGTGATAAGTTAATAGAGAACAGTCATGATGACGGGGTGTATCATTTTTATATCCAGAAAAATTAATTCAGTTGTTGCGCATAAGTCTCATCGCATTTCGCTGCCATAATAAAGTCATTTATAAATAAACCTTTCAGGTCATGAGTCCACCAGATTATGCTGACCTGGCCCCATTTTAAACAAATTTCAGGGTGATGGTTTTCCTGTTCTGCTAAATTCGCTATGCGATTTGTAAACTGTTGTGCCTGTATAAAATTTTTAAAGTTATAGGTTTTTATAATTTGATCAATATTGGTTTGTTGTGCCCAAACCCAGCTATCAAGACGGCACAGATTTGAGTTAATTTCTGATTCAGTTAATCGAACACTGGATCTATTGCAACTAAGCAATGATTGGTCGGCGAGTGATTTCATGTGCTATTCTCATTAATATCTTTAGTGAAAAACAAAAATCTCGATGTATATTAAAACCGCGCTTAACATCAATTTGAGTATAGATGAGTTCAGACATGAATTAGGCAGGCAAAAAAAAAGGTATCTGCTATTTAATGAGCTTCCAGCGGATAAAGTGTATTTACAATTTGAAGGGAAGCTGGCTGGTGAGCTGCGGGTGTGGAATGCCTGTATTCGAACAATAGAAGAATATGCCAGAGTTCATCATGTTGAGAGTGATCCAGAACAATTTATAGATATTCAAATTAAAAATGCATGCTATTTGATTGAAATAGCGCTTAATATTAAGCAAATTGATCGAGCGGCCGTCGAAAGCACAATAATAATGATACGAAAATATAAGCGCTTACAGCCTGGCAGGCATCATTATGGCGTAAGAAGCAAAACACAATAGGAACTCTCAGCGGGAATGAAGCGAATTGTTGTAATTAACACCAAGGGTGGTTGTGGCAAAACTACTATATCCACCAGTCTTGCTAGTTATTATGCGGCAGCTGGTATACATACTGCTCTTTTTGATTATGATCCGCAGGGCTCGAGTATGCGCTGGCTTAAGTTGCGTGCAGCCGAGAGGCCGGAAATATATGGTGTAGTTGCACATAAAAATTCTGCAAAGGCGGTAACCATGAGCTGGCAATTGCGATTGCCTCCTGAAACGCAGCGTTTAATCATTGATACACCGCCAGGGTTAAAAGGCCCAGACCTTAAAGAGCAATTAAAAGGGGCGGATATTATTTTAATTCCGGTATTGCCTTCGCCATTAGATATATTTGCAACCGCAGATTTTATTCGTGATTTATTGCTGGATGTAAAAGTCAGGCTTAATGAAACCAGAGTGGGAATTGTGGCTAACCGGGTTAAAAAAAATACAATTGCATTTCAGTCACTGGAGCGTTTTTTAGGCTCATTGAATATACCTGTGGTGGCCAAGCTTAGAGATTCGCAAAATTATTTACGCGCTACGGAGGAAGGGTTGGGTATTCATGAGTTAAAAGGCAAGAATACTTATGTGGATAGAATGCACTGGAAGAGTGTGGTCGAATGGCTGGATAAAAAATAGCCACAAAAAAGCCTGCATACTGCAGGCTTTTTTGTGGCTAACTTAATAGCATAAAAATAGCTTATTTTTTTCGACGTCCAAATAAACCTAAACCGGCTATACCTGATAAAAATAGAAAAAAGGCAGCAGGTAATGGCACTGGCGTTGTATATAATCCTGCGGTCAGTGCAAGTCGCTCATTGTTATTAATACCCGAAATGTCTAAGCCATTAATGAAGCCACCAGATGCGATATTAAAGTCATTAAGATCAACTGTTGCGATCAATAAGTCGGCAAATCCTCCGCCTACTTCAACCTGATATTTTTGGGTTAAGCCTTCGCCATCAACAAAGGTAGCAAGTGTTGCATCGTATGATGACGTGGTTTCACCAATAGAAACATCAAATGTAGCTGTCAAAGCATCGCCTGTACCACGAATAAAATAGAATACTAAATCTTCAGCATTGCCATTGTACAGATTGTTAAATCCTAGATTGATGCTGCCAGAACGTGAGCTGCCATCAGTTTCCGATTGGCCATATATATAGGTAGAAAGACTAAGATCAGTGATTGATGACAATCCGTCACTACCATTTAAGTTGATCGGTGATGTTGTTGAGTTGGCAACAGCGGTGTCGTCAATTAAATAAGGTCCAATGCTTACTAAGGCTGCGCTAGCAGAGAAAGAAGACAGAAGAAGTGTAAGTGTTGCCAGTAAATTTATTTTTTTCATATTGAGATTACCAAATTAAACTTTATTATGCGGTGATTTATAAAGCGCCGCCGGTGTTCAGGCCGCCTGAAGTGACCGTGGTTGGAGTGCTAACCGGTGTAATGACTACGCCAGGTAACTGTGGAGCACCAGGGCTAATTGGAGGCGCTGGTACACGAATAACCGCTACCGCTTCACGAAGTAATGCTGAGTTTTCGTTTGCACGGAAATTAACATCAGGTGTTTGTGCAGGTGGTGGGGTGATTTTAGCGACCGGGCCGGCTGCGGGTTTGATGCCATTCGCCCATTTGCCCCATGTGTATACGGAGTCCTGCTCGACAGCACTTGCTTGAAAAGGTATTGCGAGTGCAAGTAATAGTAAATATGCTTTATTCATTGTCTTTAACCTATAACATTTGTCTTATTAAGCAAGCAACATAAGTGCCAATAATTGTTAATGGCATTATAAACATGTGTTTAGCTTGTCGAGTCTTAATTATACTGTTGACTCATAATTGAGAGTGATATATCCATCCTCGCCAAATTATAAGTAGTGCAATTCTTATGTCTATAACCCATTTGAGTGTAGGTATCAACATTGGGTTGTAAGTTATTGATTATATTGAATTAAGGCTGGGCGTCTATATTAAATTAACAGATAAGCTGTAGACGGAATAAATTGAAACCAAGTAAAGGAGTTTAGTGCTGTAAATATTACCGACATTAAAAACAAGTGAATGTCGGCAATATTTACAAAATCACCTGATTAAAAGAAGTATCGACGCATATTAACTTCGAATACATCCCGATCATAAGTAAACTCATTAAGATTTGAGTCGTTTTTGGTATATGTATACTGTGCGTTCAGCGTCCAGGACTTGAGTGCGCCGCTACGGAAGTCATGGCTGAGGCCGAGTACGGCTAAGGTTTCAGTTTCATCGCGCTTGGCGTTGAAGCCGTTTTCAGTATCGGCGGATTTATATCTGTAATCACGAGCACTAATCGTTAAGTAGGCTCGGGCATCTTTCCAGGCAGGTATTTGGCCGCCAAGATAAATCTCACCGCCAGTAGAGTGAAGCTCGCCTGCCTTGGCTCCATTATCATGGTATTTCATCCCCGCCTGTATACCAATAGCCTGTTTGGTATAGAATTTTGCAATATCAAGACCCCACATAGTTAAAGTGCCGTTTAATCTCTGATCATCAGTTTGGTTGTATTCACGTGCCAAAGTGATATTTTCGAAAGTGAGTTCTAAGTCATCCATGATGCTGTAAGTGAAAAGTGGATTAATACCGCTATAATCCGCATAACTTTTATTGCCAAAATAAATTTTGTCGAGCTTAAAGTTAAATGCTGCCCGCCAGGCCTTTTCAACGATTAAAGCCGGTCCGGTACTCAGAGATAAAACACCCAGGTTGAAATCGCTGTTTCCAGATGCGTAAGCTTTATTATAGGCTGTGGCTTGTGTATGCCATTCAAAGTCAGCAATAGACTGGTTTATATGTATAGCCTGCCCAGAGCGTGAACGATGAGAAAAGGTAAACATGAGCTGACCACCACTACCGCTATTTTCAGAGTTTTCTGGCGTAATGCCGATATCCCTGGCGGGGCCCAGATTGATATTGGAGTCTGTTAACGCACCCGCTGAAATATAGATAGAAGATGTTGAGCGTTCATCGGCATTTTTGATATCACCGGAAAGTTGTGCGAGATAGGCAGTAATAGTAAGTTTTACTTCATCCGGTGTTTCTGGATCATTTAGTACGGTTGTTAATTGCTCTTTCGCATCATAATAGCGACGGGTTAAATGATAAGAAATTGCGAGCTCCAGTCGAGCTCTGTTTAATCCGGGTTGGTTGCTTAGAATGGTTTCAAATATTTCAATCGCGCTAAACAGCTCGCCATTGTTACGATATTTGAGTGCTTGCGTGAATAAAGTTTCCGGATCAATAGCGTCTTCAGCAAATGCCGGCTGCAACATGAGGCTGGCACTTAATAAGCAGGCCGAAGCTAGAGTTTTGTTAATCATTTATTGATTTCCTTAACAACAAAGTAAAATTTTTATGATTTTGACGTTTTTTAGCAAGTTTTACAAGAAAAAACACGTGGACACCCCATTGTGGATGCTTCGTTCGGGGGGTGATGGGTTAAGCCTGTATCAGCATGTGGGCCTTAAATGGACTAAGATTAGTGCATCGTTTAGTCAAATCAGGATCAAAATCTTATTAACGTAACAATCTGTAAAATTCCTGCTGTGTATAGTCTGTTTCTAATAGCTATTTTCTTTTCCAGTGTTACTAATGCCGGTTTATTCGGATATCAGGAAAATGAGCGTAAAAATTTAAAAATGTTTCCGCAGTGGCTATCAATGCTTGAGCGCAATGTGAAACAGCGCGCTGCCAGAGATAATTGTGCCGAGCAGAGCCAGGATCAATGTCATATTCGGAACTGGCTGGAATTTCTAAAAAGTATCGGCCATTTACCCAGAATAGAACAGGTGAAAAAAGTGAACCTTTATGCGAATCAGCATGACTATATTCTGGATATAGAAAACTATGGCGTTGAGGATTACTGGGCAACGGCGCGCGAGTTTTTGTACAATAACGGAGATTGTGAAGATTTTGCGATTACAAAAATGCTATCGCTAAAAATATTAGGCTTTAATATGAGTAGTATCAGGCTGGTCGTTCTGCAAGATACTAATTTAAGAATAGCGCATGCGGTACTGGCGATAGATACAAAAAATGATATTCTTATTATGGATAATCAGGTCGATGATGTGATATCTCATAAATATATTCTTCATTATGTACCGGTATATGCGATAAATGAAAAAAAGTGGTGGATGTTTTTGCCGCAGTAGAAAAGTAAAGTTTAAATATAAAAAATATGACAAATAAAACTCAATATATAAATAAAACCGTATTTCTAAAACTGTCGCCATCAGTTGCAAGCCTGTTGTTGCTATTCTTCATCCTGTTAAGCTTATGGATGATATTTGAGTATGCAGAAAAAGAACGGCAGAGAGACTTATTGGGCTGGCAGTCGAGGCTGGCTTTGCTCGCAGAAATTCGTGCAACAACGATTGAAGACTGGATTGAAAAAAGAAAAAATCAATTACATAAACTGGCAAACAATGCCAGCTTAAAGCTGTTTTTATCAGAATATAAAAATAAAGAGGCAGAAAATGAAGCGATACTTAATGTTCAGCAGGGACATGTTAGAAATTTATTACGGGCAACTGCTGAGCGTTTTGGTTTCGCAGAAGATAATGACGGGCAAAGCCATTTAAATGTAAACAGGATGAGCGATTATGGTCTTGCGGTGTTGGGTGCTGAGCAGCAACTTATTATGTCTACAAAAGGTTTTCCTAAAAATCTGCAACATAATATTGATCTAATAAAAAAAGTTTATAGTACTGCGCGTGTGCAAATTATTGATTTATATGAAGGCCAGCATCAGCAACCGGTTTATGGATATCTTATACCCGTTTTTGCAATACAGGATATAGATATGAGGGCCCCGGTGGGAGCCGTGATGTTGTTATTGAATCCGCAGAAAAATTTATACAGTATTTTAAAAAACAAACAGAGTGTAACGACATCAGATGAAAGTCTGCTGGTCAAAAAAGCAAATTCCAGTCTGATATATATAAGTCCGGTAAAGGGTGAATTTAAATTATTTCATCAAATGCCGGTTGATAATAAGCAATTGGCTGCAGCATATGCATTAAATAACCCCGGCGGCTTTGCACAGATGATTGATTACGTCGGTAAGCCGGTACTGGTAACTGGCAGAAAAATAAAACATAGCCCATGGACGCTGGTGCAGAAAATTTCGGCGGAAGAAGCTTTATTGGAATCCAATAAACATCAGAAGTTTTTATTAACAACTTTTACATTATTTGTATTAATGATAGCGGCGGCGTTTATTGCAATTTGGCGACACAGTACCAGCATGCGTTTGCAGGTATTAAGTCATGCACTTGAAAGCCGAACTGCTTTGTTGGATGCGGTGACCGATAATATTCAGGAAAATATTATTTTGTTGGATAAAGATGCAAGAATTGAGTTTATTAATCCGGCCTTTGCACGCCTGTTGAAGTTAAGTGCGGAAGAAATAAAGGCTAAAAAAATCAGCAGTGTTCTGGGTAATGAAACGGCCAGGTTATTAATGCAAAACGCAGATGATCAGAATCATGCGCGGGTCATGACGTTAATTCTTGAAGGTGTCGAAAGAATTTATCATATTACCTCAACTCGCCTGCTTTCGGGGGAGCACCGTAATGATATATTATTTGTATTGCATGACATCAGCGAGCTAAAAGAAGAGCAGGAGAAACGTGAGCAGTTAGGTAAAGGCATTATTGCGACATTAGTTAAGGCCGTTGATCTGCATGATCCGCACTGCGCTAATCATTCAGCGCGTACCCGGGATGTCGCAATGGAAATTGCAACTGAAATGGATCTGAATAGAGAGCGTATGGAGTCACTGGAAATGGCATCACTGCTCGCTAATATTGGTAAGCTGTTTGTACCCAAAGAAATATTGACGAAAATGCAGGCACTATCGACTGAAGAGTCTGCACAGCTAAAGCGGCATATAGAGTTTGCGATTGATATTCTGGGCGAGCTTTCATTTAACGGGCCGGTGATAGATATTATTTCACAGAAAAGTGAACGCCTTGATGGCAGTGGTTACCCTCGTGGATTAGCGAGTGATGAAATAATGCTGGAATCAAGAATTCTGGCGGTGGCGGATGCCTTTGTTGCAATGGCAAGTTCGCGAGCCTATCGACAAGGTCGAGCAGTGGAAGATGTGGTGAATACATTGCTTAAGCAGTCAGAAACTAAATATGACCGGCATGTGGTAGCGGCGCTGTTTCACATCTCAGAAAATAAAGCCGACTGGAAGACATGGCAGAGTATATAATGAAGCGAGTCTTAATCAGTATATAAGTACAATCTGTTTGTCTTTTGTGGCAATCACAGACATTATTCACATTATATTATAATAAAATGAAAACAAGTTAGGAGCTTGTGAACACCATGTATGAAACCTTTTACGGTCTTAAGGAAAAGCCATTTACACTATTACCCGACCCGGACTATCTGTATTTAAGTCCGAAGCATCAGCGCGCCCTGACATTACTGGAATACGGCATGATGAATCAGGCAGGATTCAGTGTTATATGTGGAGACACAGGCGCCGGTAAAACTACCCTGATCAGACGTCTGTTAAGTGAGTTAGGTGACGATACAAAGGTGGGGCTGATTACCAATACTCACCATTCATTTGGTGAGTTGCTTAACTGGGTGCTAATGGCGTTTGGCCTTGATGGCGATGGTAAAAGCAAGGCGCAGATGCATCAGATGTTTATAGAGTTTCTGATAGATCAATACGCGCAAAATAAACATACCGTATTAATCGTCGACGAAGCACAAAATATGAGTGCCGATACGCTTGAAGAATTGCGTATGTTATCGAACATTAACGCGGACAAAGATCAGGTTCTGCAGGTTATTCTAGCGGGCCAACCCGCCTTACGCGAAACACTGCGTAAACCAGAGCTGATGCAGTTCGCCCAGCGAATTGCGGTAGATTATTATTTAGAGTCACTAAGCGTTGAAGAAACACAGGCCTATATAGAACATCGATTGAGTGTAGCAGGCGCTGAAAAACCAATATTTACTTCTGATGCCTGCAGTGCGATTTTTAAATACAGTGGAGGCACACCGCGCTTAATTAATTTGCTGTGTGATACATCACTGGTTTATGGTTTTGCAGAACAGACGCAAACAATTAGCGAAGACCTGGTCCACGATGTGGTACGTGAGCAACACAGTAACAGCATCATTCCAACATTTAATACGGGACAACCAACCACAACGGTGAGCCATCAGGCAGAGTCATTAGCGATTGAGCGTGCAAATGACCGGCAGAAAACACAGGCGAATGAACGTGTTGCTGAAGCATCAGTTAATACTTCAGCGGACGAGACTTTAAAGAATCATAATAATGAGACTATAGTTGCTGAGCTTGCGCAGCAAACGCTGCAACAGTCAGCAGCTGTTGCAAATAGTCGTGATGCATCTATGCCAGTGGATCAACCGGGCATCAGTGCTACGGATAAACAGCAGGTCATGAATGCTTCAGTGGGTCATTCACCGGAAACAGCTCTTGACGATACAAATGTCACCCCGATTAATGTGAATAAGCCCCCCGAAAAAAATGCCAGCAAACAGACATCAACTTCATCTGCTGAAAGTCTAAATGATGAGCACGCTGAGGAGCCGGATAAAACGCAATCGAAGAAAGTCGTTGCAGCGTCTGAACAGATTGAATCACCGGTTGTTTCTGAGGTCGAGTCGAAACATGATGAAAGTGTAGATCAGGTTGCTAATAGTGAAACAGAAGCGGTGGCAAGGTATGAGCAACCGGTGGAAGATGTTTATCCCATTGTTCATATTGAGGAGCCACCTAAAAAAGGCATAAGCCTGATTTTATTTGCATTGGTCGGGGGGATGTTTATTGCCTCAATCATTATGATGGTGGCAGCCTGGATGATGTTTGGAGGAACGGATAATATTAACCGGCAGGCTGTGCAACAGGGTATGAGCACTCAGTCGCAGCGTGCAGTTGAAAGCAGGGAATTTAAAGCATTACAAAAAGAGCGCGATGCGGCGATAGCGGTTACCCGCGCACTGGAAAGAGAAAGAGATGCGGCTTTACAGGCGGCAAAGGCACAGGAGGAAATACGGGCGGCAGAATTGAGAGCATCTGAAATTCTTGCTGCTCAGGAACGTAAAGCCACTAGACGCCTTGAGAAGGCTCAGGCGCGTGCCAGAGAAGCCGAGTTAGCAGAATCTAAAGCGCGTGCAAGAGAGCGCCGGTTAAAATTAAAAGCCGAGAAAAGAGAAGCTGACCTTGAGCAGCATCGTCTGAAACTGTTGCGGGAAGAAAGAATTCGCCTGGACGCGCTGGCAGTAGAAGAGCAGCGCCTTAAAATGCAGCAGCAGACACAGGCATTAGAGCTGCAAAGAGTACAGGCAGAAAAACAGCGTGTACAGGCGACCTCTCAGCGCAGTCAGGTTAAAGAGAAAACCCCAGTGACAACACAGCCTAAAAATGAAGAAAGTTTTTCATCTAATCCCTGTAACAGCCCATCGGCTAAATTTCTCTCCACCTGCAAAAAATAAAGATAACAGTAATATTGCCGGCTTATTATTTATTTTTAATGAGATAGTTTTCAAAATGTGAAACAGGTTTAGGAAAAACCTGTTCAGCTCATTAAACTCATTTAAATTATAAAAATAATTATATTCAATTGTAAATTTAAATGTTGTTAAAGGATTAAACATGAGTGCAAAATACAGTTTAATGGTTGTCGTTATTGTCGGCGCGTTATTAATGATAAACAGTCTCTGGCTTTCGCAGTCAAAACAGCACCTCTGTCCAGAGTGTGAGCCTGCTTCCAATACCTCTTTCTAGTATTAAGCCCAAAATTTCATGATATATGAGCTACACTTAATTCTTGTCTTGTAAGACTCAAGATTTGTAAAAAATCGAGAATAGTATGCCGTTATCAGAAAAAATTAGAGAAATACATTTACACTGGCGCCGAACAAAAATAATTTGTACGCTAGGGCCGGCCAGTAAAAGTGAAAAAAAAATTACAGAATTAATTGAAGCCGGAGCCAATATATTTCGCTTAAATATGTCACATGGTACCCACCAGGAGCATCGTCAGCTAGCAGAACGAATTCGTAAAATTTCAAAACGTAAAAAAATATATGTCGGCATATTGATGGACTTATGTGGCCCTAAAATACGCGTGGGTGAATTTGAAAATGGTGAAATAGAATTAATATCCGGTGATGATGTGATTGTTAGCTGCTCTGTTTCAAAGGGCCGGCCTGGTCTAATAGCGTCACAGTATAAAAGCTTGTATAAAGACGTGAAAAAAGGCGAAAGAATTTTACTGGATGATGGTAAGTTAGAATTAAAAGTTAAATCAATAAAGAATAAAGAAGTAAAGTGTGAAGTTATTTATGGCGGTGTGTTAAAAAATAATAAAGGTTTAAATTTACCTGACTCTTCAATCTCAACAAATAGCTTTACCGCAAAAGATAAGAAAGATACTCAGCTGGCAATCGAGTTAGAGGCAGACTTTTTGGCTCTGAGTTTTGTGCGCGATGAAAAATGTATTAAAATACTGAAACGATATATTGACAGTTTGGGTGGTGATATTCCCGTTATAGCAAAAATTGAAAAGCCGGAAGCGGTAAAATGCATTAACAAAATACTGGCTGAAGCAGATGGGATTATGGTGGCACGTGGTGACCTGGGTATTGAAATGCGTGCACAACAGGTACCGCTAATTCAGAAAGATTTAATTAATAAAGCACGCTTACATGCCAAGCCGGTTATTGTTGCAACACAAATGCTTGAGTCAATGATTGTCAGCTCCAAACCCACCAGAGCTGAAGTAGGTGATGTGGCAACTGCAGCGTTGGCGAGTGCTGATGCGGTGATGTTATCTGCAGAAACCGCCAGTGGTGAGTTTCCGCTGTTGGCAGTAGAAATGATGGATGATATTTTACGCGAGATTGAAGCTTATCAATGGCAACATGAAAAGTTTGGTGAGGCTGACTTTGAGCAATGCGCAGATATTATTGAGCTCGATAGAAAAGCCATTGCCACAGCGGTTAAGTCGTTGTCATCCGAGTTAGGGTTGCACGGAATTATTGTGCCGACTCGAAGTGGTTCTACCGCTAGAGTATTGTCGGCAGATCGGCCAGCTGTGCCGTTAATTGGTGTGAGCTGTAATCGTGTGGTTTGCCGTAGACTGTCTTTGAACTGGGGAGTGGTGCCTATATTTATCGAGGAAAAAACCACCCATGACTGGCAGGGCTTGTGTAATAAAGTGGCTGAATTAAGCCAGCTGGATGTGGGAAACAGGGTTTTGCTGGTGTCAGGGTTTAGTGATGATGCCGAGCTAAATGAGCCGGTCATAAAGCTCATGAAGATTAAAGCCTGATTTTTAGGCTTTATTCATCATGTTATATCAATGCGATATCACTGGTTTATTCTAAAAATACCAGGCCTATTCCATCCGGCTCATGGCGCACAACTTTTGCTCGATTAATCGGCGGCTCTTCGCCGTCACCTAACTGATTCTTTAGCCGGACTTTTACTTCTGTATCAACCGAGGGGAGCTCGATGTCATCAAGAATCAGGTAGAGTCCACCATCGCTGATATTGCGAGTGCGAACATTAATCATGTCCTGACCGGGAAGTGTGAGCTCGATATCAACAATCAGCCCGATACGTAAATGTTTTCTATTTTCTGCAGACATAATATTATTTGTTTTTTTAAACAGATTACGTCTAATAATAGCTGTCAATTTTCAATTTGCACAGAATTAAGTATTTGAGTTATATCCTTTAGCCAAATATTAAATACAGGTTTTAAGTCAGGGTGCTTGAAAAGGTCATTATAAATTGTTGGGTTTACACTAATTAAAATAGTGTTATCTTCTTCTGCAAAAATAGCTATCTTAAGTGGTAAGTAAGGAATGAGCTGAGGATATTTAGCAGAAATCTCCTGAATCTGTTTTCCTTTACCGAAAAAAACCACCCGGTACTTATCAGTTTTATAGCCTTTTTTACTTAAGCCAACATCAACTCGTTGAATTCTGCTTAGCTCGTAACCTTGCTTTTTAATGGCTTCCTGTAACATGGCCATGGTTTCGGGAAAGGCCTCTGATGAACGGACCATGACCATCTCGCCAGTGACAACTGCTTGACTGGCGGCGCTAAAAAAAGCACTGGCAAGGATACAGTAAATTAAATATTGGCGGATTAAGATCACAGGCTGGCATCCTCTAATATACTGGTATAAACCTCATGCATCTGATCACATGATTCGTCAAGCTCGTTATTATTAAATAGCTGACTGAGGTGCTTGGGGTTAATGCTCATCATCTGTACTTTACCGTCCTGCTCTGTCACCGTAATCCGGCAGGGTAAAAACATCCCGACTCGCGGATCAATTTTTAAAGCATCATATAAAAAACTGAAGCTGCAGAAATAAATAATTGTCTGTTTACTGTTCGCGGCTTCACTGGCCTGTACGTCAAAGCCATGGGTGAGAGCCTGATCGCGAATATGGACAAAATTTGAACCGGTAATTGCACGCTTTACATTATCTATAGTTTCGCTGTAAGAATAAGGCGATTCGACTATCAGACTGGCTGGTTCTTCGTGGTATAGCGACTTGTGGGTTAAGTGGTTTTGCTGAAAACTTCGAATATAACTGACAAGATTTTTAATATCAGTTTCACTAAGGCCCAGCATTTTCGCCGATGGCATAGGCGTATTTTTACGACCGTTAGTGATAATGAATTTCAGCATTTCATCAGGTGCTGAGTTAAGCAGGCCCTGATTGTTGAGTGCCGGTGGCGTGATTGCTATGCCATTGGTTCGCGAAAAGTGTAGTCCGGAGCCTTTTCCACCTTGTGCATTTTTACCGTGACAAGCCATACATTTCTGTTTAAACAGGGCTTTACCGGCAACTTTATCGGCTGCAATCGTGTCTTTTTTCCATTGAGGTGCCGGACTTTTACGCCAGCTGTCAATAAACTTAATAATTTCATCAATATCCGACTCAGGCATCCAGTAGAAAGACGGCATTATTCGGTTTGGGCGACCGAGTCGAATACTTTGTTTAATGTAGTCTTTTGAGGCTGATTTTAAAAAGTCATCAAAAGCCAGTGGGATCCCCATTCCTCCCTGCCCATCAATACCATGGCAGATTGAGCAGTTCTCCTGATAGAGGCTTTCTCCTCTGTTTTGCGCAACAGTTGTTTGCAGTGTACTCAGGCTGAGTAGTAGCAGAGCCAATATAAGCGGCGGCTTTTTTAGTAATACATTATAAATAGTCATCATCAGGCCTAAAAGCATAGCATGGTTAAATTAAAATTTTTTGCAGTATATCAAATAATAAAGATATACTAATATAGATTATAAACAGTAAGGTTATTCCGTCAGGCGTCAGAAATATCGTTCCAGGCTTTTTTGAGGCGCTTAGCAGAAACCGGTATCTGTGTTTTAATCTCCTGCGCAAACAGTGATATGCGATATTCCTCGAGTAACCAGCGATACTGAGTCAGTTGCTCAGATTGTTGATTGTGCTTTTTTAACGCTTCAGCCCGCTTGTGGTATTCGCTGTAGAGGGCAGAAACTTCGATTCTGGCTTTACGGTCCCGTTCAGGGTTGGTTTGCAGTTTTTCTAAGCGCTTATCGATGGCTTTTAAATAGCGGCTAAAGTTTTTCAGGTTGTCCTGAGGGGTGCTGATTATGAAGTCTTTATGTAACAGGTTATTTAACTGGTCCTGTATATCGGTCATTGCATCCAGCCAGTTGAGTGGCGGGTTTTTGAGTTTCTTTCTGATGTCATGATAGGCGTCGAGAATTTCACCCAGCAAATAAATCAATGTTGTAGCTTGTTCATCAATGTGCTGACGATTCTCGAGCAATTGCTCAAATTCCTGTTTTGAAACTGGTTGAAACCGGGTGAACAGTTGGTCAATAATACGATAAATAATCTGTAATTTCAGCTGTTCACAGTTACCAATAGAAATGTATTTAGCACACAATTTCTGCTGCCCGGATAAGGTAGATTTCAAATGCTTAACGGGCTGTGATAATGCATTTAAAAACAATTGTCGCAAACCGATAAAATGCAGTTGTTGAGCCTGACATTTAGAATGAATAAGACGTATATCAATCTGTTTGTTGCCTGCGGCCTGTTTTGAAACTACCAGTGCCGGGTAGGCTTTCATAATAATGCCATTGTTATCGGCATCAACTGATTCGGGCAGTTTGTCTAAAATTGAATAATCCACATTGGTTTGTTCAATGCTGTGGGTTTTAGTGACAGGTTGGCTATGGTCAGAAAAATTTGAAAATTTCTGCTGCAGTAAACTCAGGCTTCTATTTTGATCCAGTGTTTTTCCATCGGCGGATATAACCTTAAAATTAAAATGCAGATAATCAGCTAATTTATTTTCCTGCCACGCATCGTAAGGAATTTCTGTGCCGGTTATTTTTTTCAAGTGTGTTGACATGGAAGCCGTTAGGCTTTGGGCTCCCGCATTAAGTTCATCAAAGCAAAGTTCGGCAAAATTTGGTGCAGGGACAAAGTTTTTACGCAGTTGCTTGGGTAATGAACGAATAAGCTCGGTCATTTTTTCAAGTAGTAAGCCAGGCACCAGCCAGTCGCATGATGTTGTTGTGAGTGAGGTCAGGGCCGCTGCTGGTGTTATCAGGGTGATGCCGTCGCAGTGGTGACTGGGGTCAAAGTGATACTCCAGTGGAAACCGAATATCATTAATTAAAATAGTGTCAGGAAAATCCAGTTGGGAAACATGGCTGGCATCCTGCTTCATCAAATCATCTATGTTTAAAATTAATATACGCTGGTCATGATTTTTAACCCACTTATTAAGTTGTGGGCCACTATATATATTGTCAGGTAAGTTATTTTCGTAAAACTCATATAAATCATTATCATCAATTAATATGTCCTGACGTCGAGACTTGGCTTCGAGGGTTTCAATTTCATTAATGAGCTGACGATTTTTTAAATAAAAGTCGTGTTTACAATCGAAGTCACCCTGAACAAGTGCACTACGAATAAAAATTTCACGGGACTCATTTGGGTTGACAGGGCCATAATTAATTTTAGTGCCGGGGTTAACTAATAAACCGAAAAGAGTCGATTTTCGAGTGGCGCTGACTTGCGCTGATTTTTTTTCCCAGTGAGCTTCTGTGTAATTATGGCGAATTAGATGGCCGGCTTTTTCGTTTACCCATTGAGGCTCTATTTTTGCTAGATGGCGTGCATAGACTTTTTGTGTTTCTACAATATCAGATGCAACTACCCACTTTGGGCCATGATTAAATAAACCGGAACCGGGGAAAATATGAAATTTTCGCTGCCGGCAGCCCTGATATTCATGGCCTTCCTCTTTAAAACCAATCTGACTTAAAAAGCCGGTAATGAGTGCCCGGTGAATTTGGTCATAGCTGGCATCGCTGGTATTAAATTTGAGTTTTAGCTCCTTCAGCATTTTACTAATCTGTCTGTGGGTATCAATCCATTCACGCATCCGAAGCCAGGAAATAAAATTATCTTTACACCATTTTCGCAACTTATTACCGGATAAAGTTTGTCTGCTTGAATGGTATTTATTCCATAAATTTAACCAGCTGATAAAGTCGGATCTTTTATCGGTAAACTTCTTATGTGCTTCATCTGCTGCCTGTTGTTTGTTGAGTGGTCGCTCACGCGGGTCCTGTACGGCTAACGCAGAAACGATAACCAATGTTTCATTTAAGCAGTGTTCTTTAACGGATTCAATTAATATGCGGCCAAGTTTCGGGTCAATAGGCAGGCGTGCCAGCTGTTTTCCAGTGGGCGTTATTTGATGACTGTCATTTATTGCGCCTAATTCATAAAGTAATTTGTAGCCGTCACTGATTAGTCGGCTATCCGGTGGCTCAACAAATGGAAAGTCTTCTACCTGCCCCAGTTGCATATTCTGCATCTGTAAAATAACCGCGGCCAGATTGGTACGCTGTATCTCCGGATCGGTAAACTCATTGCGTAAATTAAAATCATCTTCAGAATACAGGCGATAACATATACCGGAACTAACACGCCCGCAACGCCCCTTACGCTGATTGGCAGAAGCCTGCGAAATTTTTTCAATCGGTAGACGTTGAATCTTACTGCGCCATGAATAACGAGATATACGGGCCAGGCCACTGTCAATAACATATTTAATGCCGGGAACAGTCAGTGAGGTTTCCGCTACATTGGTTGATAAGATAATTCGGCGTTTTGAACCTGAGGGTTTGAATATTCTGTTTTGTTCGGCAGCAGACAGGCGTGCCAGTAAAGGTAGAATTTCTGTATTACGTAAATTTTGCTTGGATAAATAATCCGCGGCTTCACGTATGTCACGTTCACCGCTTAAAAATACCAGAATATCGCCACAGTTATCGTTAAGCTTATGATGAGAAATTTCATCAACACAGTCTGCAATGGCAGCAGAAAGATCGCGTGTGTCGCCATCTTCATTTTCAGTGTTGCGATACTCAACATCAACAGGGAATGTTCTGCCAGAGACTTCGATAATGGGTGCATCATTAAAATGTTTTGCAAAGCGTTGCGGGTCAATCGTTGCAGAGGTGATAATGATTTTTAAATCACGCCGTTTAGTGATCAGGCGCTTTAGATAACCCAGCAAAAAATCGATATTTAAACTGCGTTCATGTGCTTCATCAATAATGATACAGTCATACTGATTGAGAAAAGGGTCGTGATGAATTTCAGATAATAAAACGCCATCGGTCATTAATTTTATCAGGCTGAGTTCATTGAGTGCATCATCGAAGCGCACTTTGTAGCCCACCGCATTTCCGGCCTGAGTGTTTAGTTCTTCAGCTATACGATTGGCAACTGAGCGTGCTGCTAATCGGCGTGGTTGAGTGTGTCCAATCATGGCGTGAATGCCGAGGCCGGCATCAAGGCACATCTTAGGGAGTTGAGTGGTTTTTCCCGAGCCGGTTTCACCACAGATAATGATAACCTGATTATTATTAATAGCGGTGATGATTTCATCGCGCTTTTGACTGACCGGCAGCTCATCCGGGTAGCTTGTTACTGGCTTATTCTGTAACCGTAGCTTAAATTTTTCGGCGGATTTGTCGATTTGTTTTTGAAGATTGACAAGTTGTTGTTCGACGGGTTTACTGGCCTTGAAGCGTGACTGAATAGATTGAATCTTGCGCCGAGCTGAAAACTGATCTCTAAGCATAATTTGAGCAATAGACTTTTTTAACTGGCTTATCTGATTGTTTATAGTTGATGAAGTCATATATTTTGAGATTAAGCTGTCGAAATCAAAAGTGGTTTAAGGATGGTTTACTAATTATGAACTATATAAAATGTAATGGAAGATTTTTTAACCAGCCTGTAACAGAATTGGCCTGAGCTATGCATAGATTCAATATAATGGCTCTGCTGTCAGAAAAACATAAATAGATGTGAGTTATTACTCTCTCAGACTGCTTGTAGTCAAGGTCTGTTGTTTATTTGACAAATTGCCGACGGTTCTGTCTTACCCATGATATCGAAATGGTGCCAATTGTATGGTCACTGTATTACCTTTATTATGTGTCAGGCTCTCATGTTAAATGTGGCGCAGCCATTTTACCGATAGTCGAAAATGCTTATATTAGAACATCATAATTGCTGGAACAGGGAAATATGAACTCAGGGGTAGTACTTAAACGATTAAAGATGCCGGTGGGTTTTATACTGGTTTTATATTCTGTAATGGCTCAGGCGGATCGTCCGTGGCCGATAATTACCTTTACCTGTGATCCATCTAAAAATGAAGTCAAACTGAAAAATGAAGTGAAATGGGGAGAGTCAGGTAAAAACTTCGCATTTAATGCTGAACAGGGCACATATAATCCCTGGGAATTAATTGCATACGAAGATCGATCAAAGCGAAAAGTTCTGTCACAAAAAACAGAATTAAATTTAAGCTGCAAGCTTGGTGCGGTTAATTATCGGTTTGTTATCCGGCCTAAAATTTTTAACCCCAATATAGAAGGTAAATGCGGCGATCGCTTGTCAGTTGTGGTGACGGTGTATAAAGGTGAGACCATTATTCTTATGGATAAGCCCATGGAATCATTCTGTTTTGGCAATGCACCGGTATTACGCGGCATTAAAGTAAAAGGCGGGTCGAATAAAGTGAAGCTGTATAAAGTGCCACGCAGTCGGTTTTATTGAATTAGTCGTGTGTTTACGCTGCTA
>CAZHEA010000048.1:14431-24586 GCA_964531165.1 uncultured Thiotrichaceae bacterium | reverse complement strand
AATTCAAGACCGCATTCGCAAAGAACTATGATCTTGCCTCCAGAAAATTCGAAACCGCCATCGATGAAATTGACAAGTCAATTGATCATCTTCAAAAGACAAAGGATGCCCTACTCGGAACAGATCGAAACCTTCGTCTTGCAAACAACAAAGCTCAGGATGTAACCATCAAAAAACTGACTCGACGCAATCCAACAATGGCTGCCAAGTTCGATGAATTAAATAGTGAAAGTTCTTCCGATACTGAATAATCGTTAGTGCGTAATCAAGTGAAATTAAACAATAATGAGTAGGTCAGGTCCCAACTGTTTCTAATATTATAAATAAGTGAGATCTGACCCTACTTATTCCGCACAGCCCCCCGTCGGAGTTTAATATCCGACACAACCACTAATGATAATCAGACCATGATCTTGTGCTCTTGAATAGCAGATAGTTGCTTTTGAATCTAGAAGACTGGAAAGACTTTGATCTGACAATCAAATCTTTGGCTTTGTTATAGCACTGATATGAGGAAATATAACATGCAGAAAAGTATGACAGCCATTCGTGGTGCGGCGCTAAGTTTCCAGGATGACCCGTTCCAAAAAAACATTGAAGATTGCATGATCTATGAGCCCGACGCCATTATTGTCATGGCGGACGGTAAAATCACCCAGTTCGGCCCTGCAAATACCATCCTGAAAACACTCCCCGCAGATACCCCCATAACCCACTATCACGACAGCATCATAACCGCGGGGTTTATTGATAGTCATGTTCACTACCCGCAAACTCAAATCATAGGTGCTTTTGGTAAACAGTTAATTGACTGGTTAAATAAATACACCTTTATTGCCGAACAGCAATTTAAAAGTAAAGAGCATTCTCGTGAGGTTTCAAAAACTTTTCTTCAGGAGTGCTTGCGCAATGGCACCACAACCACCTGTACATTCTGTACGGTCTTCCCTGAATCGGTTGATGCCTTTTTTGAAGAATCAGAAAAATTAGGTATGCGTAATATTGCGGGTAAGATCATGATGGATCGTAATGCCCCGGATGCGTTAACCGACACACCCCAACAGGGTTATGATGAAACTAAAGCACTCATTGAAAAATGGCATGGTAAGGGCCGCCAGTTATATTGTGTAACCCCCAGGTTCGCGCCCACCAGTTCTGCGGAGCAAATGGAGATGACGGGCAAGGTATGGAAAGAACACCCCGGAACCTATTTGCAATCTCATGTTTCTGAAAATATGGATGAAGTCGCCTGGGTAAAAGAACTTTATCCAGAGTGCTCTGGCTATTTAGATGTTTATGATAAATTTGGTCAGTTGGGGCCTCGCGCCATATTCGGTCATGGAATATATTTAACCGAGGAAGAGCTTCAACGTTGCCATGATACCGGTACGGCAATTGCCCATTGTCCAACATCAAATTTATTTTTAGGCAGTGGTTTATTCAATATATCTAATGCCATGAAATCCGAAAGACCCGTGCGAATTGGACTGGCGACTGATTTGGGTGCGGGCACCAGTTTTTCAATTTTACAGACTATGAATGAAGCGTATAAAGTAGCTCAAATGAATGGCTTCCCACTGAGTTCCGGGCATGCATTTTATCTGGCCACTCGGGGTACAGCCAAAGCGTTGTACCTTGAAGATAAAATTGGCAGTATCGCTCCCGGTATGGAAGCCGATCTAGTCGTGCTGAATTTAAACTCAACACCTGTTATTAAATACCGCATGGAATTCTGTAAAAATATTCAGGAAATTTTGTTTGTATTAATGACAATGGGCGACGACCGTGCAACACGAGCAACCTATGTTGCGGGCAAACCTGTTTATGAAAAAGATGAATAACTTTTTTACTCGAACAAAAATTATGCGATATTATATTTAAAGCACTATAGTATTTAAAGCACTATAATATATAGGCCGATTTCACATCGCTGCTAATAAAACTATATGGGGCATAGCCCATAATAATCAAAAGGAAAAATAATGACTAAACTTTTACTAGGTTCCGCAATCGTACTCTCATTATTTATGAGTACAGTAAATGCAAAAGAGACGCCTACTCCTGGCTTTAACGTAAAGATACCTGAAAACATTATGACGCCAGACAAAGTTCAGTCACGTATTGGTGAGTTGAACTTTTACGATGGTGTCCCTTCAGAAGAAACCGTAAAAAAAGTATATGACAATCTTGATTATTTGCGTGGCATTGATACTTTTCTAAACTTTATTCCAGCATGTAATATAGAAGGAATGCGCACAGGAACGGCATCATTAGGCGTGTCTGATTACAATGAAGTAATGGTCATGGACAAGTTGATGGACTCCACTTCACTGTTTCTGACGGGGAATACCGATACGGTTTATGCCTCTTCTTTCTTTGACCTTAGCAAGACCGGACCACTTGTAGTTGAAATACCTGCAGGTGCAGGACCCGGCACGGTGAATGATGCCTTTTTCAGATTTGTAGTCGATATGGGCGCACCTGGACCCGACAGAAAAAAAGGTGGGACTTACATTATCCTTCCGCCTGACTATAAGGGTGAGCTAAAACCTACGCCAAATACGTTTAAAGATAACGCTTCTACGAAAGTGAAGATAAACGGTAAAGAAAGAAATGCGTGGATCGCAAAGTCAAGATCGTATAGTAACTGGATGATCTTAAGAGGCTTCCTTGTAGATGGTAAGCCCGATGCTGCAGCAAAAATGTGGAGAGAGAAACTTAAAGTATACCCTCTCAAAAATGCAGCAAACCCTAAGCCAATGAAATTCGTGTCAGGCTCAGGTAAATACTTCAATACGATCCATTCAAATCAGTACTCTTACTTTGAAGAACTGGATGATGTAATACAGCGCGAACCGATCAGCTTTATCTCTCCTGAGCTTCGTGGGCAAGCAGCGGCGATTGGCATTATCAAGGGCAAAAAATTCAAGCCAGATGCCAGAATGAAGAAGATTTTAACTGAAGCGGTGAAGGTCGGTAACGCCACTGCACGCACCATCATGTTTCACCCACGCGATAAAAGAACCTATTTATATCCGAACAGTTCATGGAAAACTTTCTTTATCGGCGGAGATTACAGGTGGTTAGATCTGACAGGTGAAGCCGGAAGAAATCTTGACGCAAGAATTCACTTCTTCTACCAGGCAACGGTCAATACACCGGCTATGGCACTTGAACTCGTAGGTGTAGGGTCAAACTATGCAGGCAACACCCGGGACAGTGACGGAAACATTTTGTATGGTTCCAAAAATTATAAAGTAACACTGCCAAAAGGTGTACCAGCAAAGGACTTCTGGTCGCTGGTCGTCTATGATACTCAGACGCGTTCAGAGCTACAGACAAAAGATCAGCCCTTCCCAAGCATCAATAGCAAGATTGCAAAACTTGATTACAATAAAAATGGCTCAGTCGATATTTACTTTGGTCCTAAAGCACCTAAAGGACATGAAGACAACTGGATTCAAACGGTACCTGACAAGTCATGGTTTCTTGTAATCCGTTTCTACGGACCACTAAAACCATTTTATGATAAATCATGGAAACCTGGCGAGATTGAACTGATCAAATAATGTATCAAGCTCCATAAAAGGAGAGGGTTTGCACCCTCTCCTTTTTTTTGCATCCGGTTTTTCCTCTTCAAACACAGATTTCTGATTTCTCTAAGAATACCCCCAATAAACTAGAACATCACTGTAACAACCAGAGTAACAAGCGGGGTCAGAGTCAAAATAAATAGTATCGCGTTGCCTCAGCATTTCTTACTCTCTTTTTATTTTGACTCCGACCCCAATACCAAATGCCACTGGGAACCTTAAGGATGGGTGTCCGGTTTATTCGTCCGGTTTATTCGGTGTCCGGTTTATTCTTTGCATTTTTAGCTGTCAAACTTATGATGAGAAGTCCGGTAGAGCATTGAGCAAGTAAAGCATAAAATTTTAAATACCTATTTTGTAAGAAGATCACGTCAACCTCATTCAGATAAACCACTAACCACAACCCGGGTCGGAGTCAAAATAAATAATACCATGCGGCCGCAGCACTTTTTACTCTCTATTTATTTTGACTCCGACCCCAATGCCACACCCTCTCTCACCGACTTTGTTACACAGCATTATTCAAAACTAACCGAACCGTTGTGCCGGTTGATAAATGCGTAACGGTTAATTCGGCATCAAGCTGCCTTGCCCGGTAATGCATATTTTTAATACCGCGAGATGAACTTTTCGATACACACTCCGCCAGATCACCGTCATCGATAATATCTATAAATACTTTATTATCTAATACCCCGGTAACTAACAAGAGTTTTTTTGAATGCGAATGTTTAATGCAGTTGGTAACCGCCTCCTGCACAATACGCATAAAGTGCAGGCTATTTTGCGGGCTAAAACTTTGCATATCCGGCAAATCGGTTACCGCCCACTCAAGCTCGATATTTGCAGCGTTTAACTGCTCTTCAATACGTGATCGCATCATACCGAGTAATGTAGGCAAATCACCTAGCAGAGGGTCCAGCGAATCAATCACAAAGCGTAAGTCAGTTAAACTCAGCTGAACTTTTTCACGAACACTTTTAAAAACATCACCGCTTTGTTCCCGCAATAATGCAATAACCGATATCAGCTGGCCGCCTATACCATCGTGCATATCACGCATAATACGTTCTCGCTCTTCGGCCAGCACCTTGTCTTTTTCCATTAGTTTTAAACGCTCATATTGCAGCTGCAGTTCAAGCTGCTTCTGCTGAACCCGCTGCTCTAACGTTTGTGCTAGATCCTCAGCTTCGGAAACCGACATCACAAAACGCCGCACTAAAAACCAGCTAAACAATATAACCGATGGAATTACACTAAATTGCATGATTAAACCATCACGACGATCAATGAAATGATTAATCATTAAAATATCATGAAAGCCGAAAACCAGAATTGGTATGCCTACCAGCAACATGAGATACACATCTGGATTTGATTGCTGACAGTACACTTTTAATAAATGATAAATCGCATATATGCCAAAAATCATAACAAAAGCATCCCATATACTGTAACCAATATGTAATATGCTGCCTATGTCTGGAAGAAAAAATATACCAATGCCTAATACCGAAAATATCAGTATTATTTTTTCAACCATGGAGTTTCCACTACCTACATAACGGTGATTAAATAGCAACATAGCTGCCACTGTCCAGCCCAGGGTACCCATGGTCATCGCTTCCCAGGAACATGCTGATACGGGTATATCCGATACAAACAAATTTAAGTTATGCGTTGCCCAAATAAACAGCTCTAGTGCAAACAAACCATAAACACTGTCCTGGGATCGGGCTAGCCAGAAAGAAAAAATAATGACCGACAATACATACATCGCCAGTGTCATCCATTTCACCAGATCAACCCGCACCAGATATTTCCATTCATAGGCATCACGTAGTTCAGTTTCCGGCGCAAAGTAAAACTCATCCAACAGACCCTGTTCGTGATAAGCGGCCTTAACTTTTATTGCTATATGATTTTCACCTGAATGCAATAACTTTGATGAAAAGCTGAAAAACTGTGGCTTGTTCTGGTTGCGTGAAACCGGCTCACTAAATTTTCCGCCCTGCCCCACCCAGATACCATTTATATAAACCGCGGCATTGTGCGTCACCGAGGGTAAATAGATAGCCCATATTTTATCGTTATTTTGCAGTACAGAAACACTGGCCCTATACCATACCTGATCAGCTGTACGTTTGTTTTTATACCAGTCATCCGGCAATGAGATGTCCTGCCAGTTTTGAGGCTCTACTGAGTCTGCAAGCGCCTGCGGCGACTGAAGATGACTAACATAAAACTGAACGTGATTAATCACACCCGAAGCGGGCGCTTTGAAGATACTGAAAGGTGTATGTAACACCAGGTAATTAGTGACTAACCAGTAAACAAATAAAAGCAGCAATGCTCTGGTTTTATTATTATTTAACAAAATACACAAACCTGAAAAGACTCGGATTCAGGGTATTATTTTATTGTATGGAGGTCAACCAGACAGGTAGACAAAGCATGACAGGCCTATACGTGAGGTCACCCCAATAACTTCGTATACTATATCAACAAGGAAATACTGATACGCTAAGAGATTAATCCCAGTTTAGTGGCTTCATACAGAGCTTCCGCCCGACTATTCACCTGTAACTTATTGTATATATTTTTAATATGCGTGGTCACCGTATAGTAACTAATTGATAATTTTTCTGATATTTCTTTTGATGAAAAACCCTGACTAACCAGCTTTAATATTTTTATCTGCCGCTCGGTTAACGCTTCCGTTAACTTTATAACCGGCTCAGATGGTTGAAATTTCTGCAACATTAAACGTGCAATCACCGGGCTGATAGGGGCTCCCCCCGCCATCATCGCCAATATGGCATCGGTTATTTTCTGACTATTATCATGCTTTAAAATATAGGCTTTTGCACCAGCTTGCAGCGCACTGAAGACATTATGCTCATCCTGAAACCCTGAGATCACCATGGCTTCACAGTCCAGATGCTTCTCTTCAATCAACTTAATTATTTCTATTCCCGAACCATCCGGTAGCCCTAAGTCCGTTAATAGAATATCTGGCTTAAAGCGTTCAAGTGCAGCCTTGCCGTCTGCGACATTATCAGAAGCATTGAGCAACTTAAAATTGTCATCCTCCTCTATCAGCATCTCAAGGCGTTCACGCACATCGGGATCATCTTCAACAATATTAAGTGTATAAGTGCTTTGAGACATTAAGTTTAGAAATCGCTAATCACTGAAAATCCTATTGTATTACAAAATGTCGTCTTCGATATACCAAGAACTTGGTATTTAACTGACCGGTAGCCATAATTTAAAATATCAGCAGAAATGAAATCTCATAAAGGCTCATCATCATGATTGTTAAATCGATTAAAAATGCGACTCTGTTACTGGTAATCATAGCCGGGCTGTCAGCCTGCGGAGGCGGTGGGGGAAGTACAGATAACACAGACGAGCCGAAAAAAACGGATTCAAACTGGAACACAATGACCTGGGATAAAAATAACTGGTCTTAAATACACGACATAACAGGATTATAATTATGAAAATATGGCAACTCGGCTTACTTAATATATCGCTTTTTATTTCGGCAAATAGTTTCGCCGGCACCGTACAGATACCCAATAGTTTCAACAGCGGTACACCGGCAGTGGCCGCAGAGGTTAACGATAATTTTACCGCGGTTAAAACCGCCGTAGACGATAACAACCAGAATATTACCGATAACACGTCGGCGATTGATCTGGTTAACAGCCGCATCACATCGAACGCATCTGAAATTAATATCAACAGTAAAAATCTGACGACATTTCAGGATAATTTATCGGCGACGAGTTGCGCCGGTTTTTCCTACGTGAAAGGTTTTGATATAAACAATAATGTCATCTGCTCCGATGATTTACCCGGCAGTGGTTATTTCAGAAAGTTACCGGTATTTCAGGATAATATCGCCACACTTGAAATCAGCGGTTACACCGTTAACAATCCGGTTGTGATTATCAGCGGTATCGGTATTTCAATTGACCGTATTGAACAGTTTATTAAATTCGCACCCAACTTTGTGCCCGGACTGAATATGGAAGATGATCTGGTAATAGAAGTTAATCTGGCAGATGAAGCAGGCCTGCAAGCCATGTTTGACTCGCCACCGGCAAACAGAAGTGACATGTCACTGATAGTAACCGACTTAAAAGATGCGGAAGTTTTTCGCTATAACTTTTTTGAATATGAAGTGGCCGGTTATACTGATGTCGGCAATGGCCGTGCCCGCTTTACATTTACCCAGGCGTTAAATTCCAATAACACATTGCAGATTCAAACAGGGCAAAACAATACCTTTGGAAGTCAGGTTTCAGACAACCCTGCAACTGACACACTAACTGAAATATCCGGTGTCATTTCAAATTTTTATCCGCAGGTAGAAGATAACACGGTTAACAGAACGCTCACCCTGACCTATGACATTAAAGAAGGCAGCGGTCTGTATGACTGGTTCAGAGTTACCGCAGCCGGCACCGATAACAACCGGGATGTAAGCGTAATTCAGCAAACCAAAGGTGTGGAAACATCTCGACAGAATTATTTTGAAGTGTTTCCGATACGCTGGGAAATTTATGATGGTTTTTCATTGCCTGAAAAAATCAGAGCGCGTATTGTTTTAAGTTACGACAAGTCTGAAGTGTTGCCATAATTTTAACGATATTATTTTCTGCAGGTGCTAGCCGTGTGCATAGATAGTTATGGGCTAACACCTACAGAAATTTGTAAAAGACTTACGGAATAACAGAAGGATCTGCCGGTGTATGCAGTGTAATAGTACACTTTGATGCACCGGTTAACTGTGTCGGATCGGCCTGATTAAAATTCAGCGAACCGTTGAAACAAATCGAACCCACCATTCCTGCCGATTTTCCCTTTCCGGCAATTTCCTTTAACCCACCGCAACCCAGAATACGAATTGGAATAATACCGTTCAGCGGATCAAAGTCAGGACTCTGTATCACCGGCCCCCACATATTAATCGCACGACCTTCCAGTGGCACACCCGCATCGGATGTCAGCACGCCACCATCTTTTAAATGAATATTGCAGCTGCCGGTTAAACAGGTAAAGCGAATCACCGGGTCGGTGGGTGCACCACTAAAGGTGATTTGTCCGTTACTGAGTTCAGCGGTTTTTCGCCACTTCGGTGTGTAGTCAGTAATTTCGCCAGTGCTGGCTATCCACAGCGGTGCAAAGCCCGGGCCGCCGATGGTATAAATCGGTAAGCCGTCATCGGTCATGCCGGTGATCTGTCCGGATATTTTAAAATCGATTAGATATTCAAGCGGTTCGGTTTGTGAATGCTTATGACCGGCCAAGGCCGGTGCAGATATTGCCAGCACCACCGCTGCCAGCGTATATTTTAGAGAATGGTTTTTTATCATTTTCATTTGTCTCTCCATTGATTTATCGTTCTATTTATATGCGACATTTTAAATGCCATACAGTTAATAGACGAGTTCTATTGAAAAAACAACTTAATAACGATGGAGTGATAAACCCACAAAATAGAAAAAAGGTCTGACATTTCCATGCCCATGTTTACAGTATGGAGCGGCGATCCAGGTTCAAAATCAAAGTCAAAGTCACTGGACCCCGGCCACAAGCATGCCGGGGTGACGATACTTTGTTAATGGTATGCATAACGAACATAAACTGAAAACCCACAAAGCAGATTCACAACAAATTAAAACCCAAAAAGGCCTGTTATCCCCAACCCATATTTACTTAATGGGGGTGGGGATACTTTTTTAATAGCATGACCAACCGGTTACTGTTTCAACCTTACCCGGTAATCAATTCCTATCCCATAGAACCGTAATCCCGCCATTAATAAAAACATCAGCAACAGTTCAATATCAATTGCACCGCCACCGCCGCCCGAACCTGTTGAGCCTCCGGTATTGTTATCAACTTTTTTAGTAACCGTCACCTGCGCAATAGCCGAAATTTTATTGCCCGCCGAATCCGTTACCTGATACTGAAAGCTATCTTCACCAGAATAATTGGCAACCGGTGTGTAAACAAAACCATCCGCCTGTAAACTCACCACGCCGTTTTGGGCAGCCAGCAAAATACGATAGCTAAACTGTTCATTAATCGTCGTATCGGTTACCGATGGTAAAACCGCCTGACTGCGGGTGTCCTGCTCAGTGGTAATATTTAACTCGGAAGAAAGCGGTGCCTGATTTACCGCCAGCACCGTTACCTGCACCTTAACCGGCTTCGTTAATGACTGGTTATACTGATTGGTAACCTGAAACGTAAACGCGTCACTGCCGACAAAACCCGCATCCGGTTTATAATATAACAGGCCATTACTCACCCGCGCCTGTCCGTTTGTAGCATTAGAAATAATAGACAGCTGAAACGTCTGCCCGGCGTTAGCCTGAATCTTCGGCGCTACGCCGACACTTTCTTCACCGGCATTAGTAATGATTGCAGCACTGGCGGACGTCGGGGGTGTAACCGGCTGAAAACGTGCAACCACGGTTTGCGAATCATGCATATTCAAACGAATACTCGACTGATTGCTATCCTGATTACTATCCTGATTACT
>CAZHEA010000048.1:0-14331 GCA_964531165.1 uncultured Thiotrichaceae bacterium | reverse complement strand
CTATCCTGATTACTATCCTGATTACTCTTCTGGCTACTGTCTACGCCGCTCCAGCCTACAAAGATCGTATCGGCGGTTGACTGCGCGGTTAATAACACCTGTTGCTCGTCATCATAAGCATAGCGGGTACCCAGCTGGCCTATTTGACTTAACTGTTCAACTCCCGGAGGATTACGCAACACCTGCCCTTCACCGTTCACCGATACAGTGAGTATCGATTCATCCGCCGGATCAATCCGCCGCTTGTATATTTGACTGTCGCCGGTTGCGCTAAACGGATCAATATAAACCTGCCGTGATGCCCACAGTGCATAGCGCCCGCTTGGCGTTAATAACCCCGCCGCAGAAGCCGCCGCTGACGGTGCATCTGCAGCGATCCAGTTAGGTACCACTAAAGCCGCCGGAAACACCGCCGACTGACGATCAATAAAAAGATCTTCAACGCCGTTACTGTCATTTGCCACCAGATTATTGTGGGCGGATAGCCAGCTCACTTTAACCGCTCCGGCACCCGCCGGTCGATCTTCAGAGACAGACAAATCACGCATTGTATTTCCCGTTGTCACCGTGCCGTTTAACTCTGCAGTTAACAGGGTTAATGTACGGCTACTAAAACTGCCACCGGCACTTTCACCGGAGGATAAATATACATCGGCATTATTAATTTCCTGATTGGTATCATCTGCGGTTAAATTTTTATTACTGATAAAGGCTACACTGTCACCAAATGGACTTAGTTGTGCACGACTACCTTCAGCAATAAAAACCGCACTGCGTTGTGAAACATCCAGTGTGCCATCCGCTTCATTACCGGCAAATTTAAATAGCATGACACCCTGTAAATTCGTCAGGCTGTTTACGCCAGAACTGAATACCAGATAACGGCCATCCTGACTCACCCGCGGGTTTAATATTTTTCCCGCCAGCTGAGTTGTTGCGGTTTCCAGCGTCACCGCATGGTTCTGATAATTTTCATCAAACAAATCGCCGTTTTCATCCGGATCGAGATCCACCATATAAATTTTTTCAAAATTATCCGGCGAGCTAATGCCATCAACAAAGCGGTTTACCCGCGAAGAAAAGAACACATAGCGACCGGAAAATGTCAGCGTTGGATAATAATTAACACTGCCGGTTATATTGGCGGGAAGCTGATTCGACTGACGGCTAATCACCGCAATGCGATTCGTATGCAGATCTTTTATAAATAAATTATGCTGGGGAAAACTACCGCTTCTTTCGGTGTTGGCTGCAAGATTAGTGGCAGTACTTTGAAAGACAACATAACGACCATTGCCGGACACCTGTGGAAATTCACTGCGGTCATTGCCCTGCTCGCCGGTTGCCGTTTCGCTAACTAAACTGACACTGCCATTACGATAAACAAATACATCCTGCTCTGCATTATAATCGCCGTGCACAAAACGTCGCCCGCCGGAAGCAAAGACCACGCTTTCGCCGTGATAAGAGCTGGCCATATTTTGAATATCGCCAATGCCACCGAGGGTAGCGCAGTCAACCACCACCGAACCGTCTGCATTAAAGCAGGTTGCTAAACGCGGCGAAATAATATCAACATTACCGGCGGTTTCAATTGCCGTGTAATTAATTTCAAATTCCAGGCTTGAAATATTTCCGGCAATATCCTGCGCGGTGAGTAAAATTTTATTAACGCCGCTTTTAAGTTCGATATCAATTCCGTAACTATCCGGATTACCACTGATAGCCCCTAACAATAAATTATTTCGCAGAATGGTTTCACCGCCTGCCAAGCTAACTGAAATTTGTGGATTCGCACTAAAGCCCGCCCCGGCGTCACTGACATTCAGTATCAACTGAACATGACCCGAGGTGGCACTAAAATTATTATTTGCAGCGGGCAATGTGCCGATGACATCAACCACTTCCAATGTGGGTGCGGTGATATCCAGATACACTTGCTGCGTGCTTTGACTTTGATTACCCAATGCATCCGTGGCATTAAACACAATATCAATAAAGCCACCGCTGATACCTTTGGCCTGCAAATCCGCAATTAACGCGGGCTGGTTTAAGGTAAAAACTTTTCCGTCGGGGTAAGCCCACTGACTCAAACCGGCAATCAATGCTTCACCGGAAGCCGCATTACTATCCACATCATGCACACTAAAGATTAGCGGCGTTCTAAGCCCGGCAACCACACCCAATGGATGTGTGCTGGCCTGTGAAAAATTAATCACCGGTGGCGTGTTATCTACGCTGACACCGAGGCGTATAATATCCGATGCTTTAACGACACCCGAAACAGAAGTGGATAAACGGATATATAAATTATGCTGGCCTTCAGTTAAAGCCCCCATTTCAATTAGAGCACCACTAACTCCACTGACTTTTGTCGGGTTGGCTAAACCATTATCATCCCATGCATATTCAATATCACCGGTAGAATCCAGCACCAGCGTAATGGCTTTATTTTGCGGATTGCGTAGCATCCAGATCGACTCCGGTTGCGACAACACCGCTGCCAGCCTGGCGGCCTGCGCCGCATTCGCCGCAATAACCGAGGTTAAATTATCACTGCGTGTCGCGTTGGGATCCTGACGAATATAGTCGGCCAGCTTAATCACTTCCGCAGGGTTGGCGGCCAGTACGCGATAACTGGCAATTTGCGGAATATCACCGAGCACGGTAAAACGTGCACTGCGAATCATTTCACGGCCACCCGCCTCATTGATAGAACGCCACTCCAGAAAAAACGGCTTATTAGCTAATCCGCTCACACCACGAATGCTGCGAAATGAAACGCTATTACCTAAAACCACCGGCTTCCATTCTGAGGGGATCGCACCCGAACCGTCATCAATAATGACACGGTATTCATGGGAAGCCGCGGCAATATTAACCACCACACTTTTTTGTTGAACCGGTGGAAATGGAGACGAGAAGCTTAGCGGCTTATCAAATGCCACAGAGTCAAACGACATTAAGGTATCAATATCTTTAACGACATAACGGCGTTGTGCCGAGTCAATTTCAATCACATCACCGTCTAACACTAAACTGGTGGGGGGCACCCATAAAGTTTGTAACCACACCGGTGCCATTGTCGGCACATTTTCTGTCAGCAGGTCCTCATGTGTCAGCCCCTCAAATATCCCGGTATTTAAATTAAAGGGTGAGAGTAAGGTCATCGCCGGGCCGAATTTATCGGTGGTCGTTAATAATTTCGCACTGCCCACCGCCAGCCCGATATCATCTGCAGAGGCAAACAGAGACTGAACATCAAAAAGTATGTTCGGTGTATTTACCACATCGGGTAAACTGGCCGGAAATAAATTAATGCGTTCTCCGCCGTTCCCGATGGTCACAAACTGTTTAACATCCGGGTTATTTTCGTAACGGCTTAAATGCACGGCTCCACCTGCGGGGTCCAGCTCTTTCATGCCGGGCAGGCCATTCATACTGGAGAGAACAAAACGCAAACCGCCGTTCATAAAATCCACCGCCAGGCCGCCCCAAAATTCATCTTGTGCTAACAGATCCAGAAGCCCTACACCGCTTTCACCCAGATTTATATTCTGTAATACCAGTAAATCTACTAAAGACCCGGCGGGCAGCAACGCATAAAAAACATCATGGCTCAGACCTGCCTTGCTATAAATAGGAGCAATAATAATATCAATGACGTCACTAATCGAATCAGCCGCAAGTGGGTGCACTTCCACTAAGCGACGTACCATTGGGTCGTTGAACACATCTCTTGTAACCCGGGGTGACTCAAACAATAAATTAGACATGTACGACATAGTCGAACCGGCAAACGGCGGTGCATTATAAATGACGTTAGAAATAAACTCTGAATCCTGGCGCGACTTCACTTTGGCTTTATCCAGCATCGCACGGGTCACTAAACTGCCCATTGAATGGGTAATAATATTGACCTGCCGATAATCCGCCAGCTTGCCCGTACTGCTTCTTTCATCCGCTAGCATCGACACAAAATTTGCCGCGCGCGGATCAATGCGCCCGGCTGACTGATAGTTTGGAATGGCGGGCAACTGAGCCGCGACAATGACATTAGTTGCCTTGATTGAAATAACTTTTTCAAACTCAAAAACCGGTATCGGTAAGTGCGTTGTATCAACAGCAAAGGTATTAAACGAAAGTAGAACATCCAGCAAACCGGGAACCGGGTGATTTTGTGCCGTCCAGGTACCCGCAACCCAGTCAACCCCCGCCCTTAATTCTTCAGCCGTTTGCAAAAAGGCCCGGCCTTCACTCTCGGTTGCATAGGGGCTATTACCGCCAATTGCCTGCCACTGAACAGCCCAGTTGGGTATGCCTAATTGCTCAAAAAAACGTGACGGTGAACGAGCCGGCCCGGCGGTTTTAGAATAGAGATATCGACTCAACAAAGTATTGCTGGAAAAATTCCCCGAAGGGCCAACCCCCCATGATGCACCATCGGAATTAACCCCGTGCACATAAATCACCGGCATTTGATCCGCGCCGTCAGGTGGAATAGTCAGGACGGCAGCACTGACAGGTAACAAACCCATGCTGCCAATAAACCATAAAAAACCAAAAATGGCTTTGGTTAAGCCGCTAGCGTTCATACCTGTTTGCTGATTCATATCACTGTCCCTGACGGTCTCTTATCAATTATTTAATGGACATTTTATCGAAACTTCAGCACCCCACATATACCAAGTCTTTGGTATATGGGTAAAAGTATAAACAGATTTAACCTCCGGCAAGCACAAGTACAAATACCCCGCTCGCGTATGCCAATAATGAGCACAGAGTGCATTGGTGGCCTAACTGGCCATTAGATATTAGGTGAAACCTGCCTATATTGAAGAGTACCGGCCTAAGATTAACCACTGGATGTCTAGTGGCTGTATGAACTTCACGAATGAATAAAAACAGACCGTTATGAGCCGCACTTATAAAGAGACTTTCGTGTGTATCTGTTTATAGGCAGCTTACTTAATAGTTCATATACAGATGAACTATTGAATTTTATAAATCGATTTATCTTCCCATTAGCAAAATAACTGAAAAAGTTGGGTTAATGGCGGGAAAGAGACTTATATGAGTTATGCGAAATACTACTTTTGATTTTAAATTAATTAAACCCGTATTTTCATACTCAGTCACTTTTCATATCTTTCTATATTATACTACACAGAGCAAGTCTCAGACTCACTCTAACACCCCGTAGAATAAGTACCGCTAACTTTTCTGCAGTGCACTTACTGCGCACAAACCTTCCTCAGCTTTTTTGTATCCAAGATCTATTATTTGCGAAGCAAGCTCAAACTCTAATGTGCCACAGGCATTTCGAGCAATTTCGATAACATAATCGGCGGGATATGCCGCCAGTTTCTGTCTTGCAATAGTACTTTGCATTGCATCAAAAGCCTGATTTGCTATATCGTATGCACTCCACTCATTACTGATCTGGCTTGTTGTCAAATTTTTGAAGCTGCCTACAAACTCAGTAATTTTATCGGTGAATGGAGATTTATTATCACTTTTTACAGCCTTACTTATTATTTTTTCTTTACTATCTACCTTTCCACCAAGATTAACTGCGATAGTTAAGTCTGTCGCATCGCTAAAAGTAGGCGCAATCGGAACAGGATTCAAAACGCCACCGTCAATCAACTCAATACCATTATACCTAAAGGGAGTAAAAAAAAGTGGTAACGATATAGATGCTCTAATTGCATCAAAAAGTTTTCCTGAATTCATCCAGACTTCTTTTTCATTACGTATATCAGCTGCAATGGCCGTAAATTTTACCGGTAAATTTTCAATAAGCACATCACCCACAAGCTCAGTTAATGTGTTAATAATTTTATCGCCTTTAACAAGACCACTTTTCTTCCATGAAAAGTCCAGCAATGTAACAATATCTACTTTAGTTATTGCACGTACCCAACTTTCAAATTCATCCAGCTTTCCAGCAGCATACATACCACCAACAAGCGCACCCATCGAACAACCGGAAATTGATGCTATTTTATAGCCATTTTCCTCCAACCAATGAATTACCCCAATATGCGCTAGACCCCGGGCGCCGCCACTGCCTAAAACAAGGGATACGGTCTTTTCATTTTTTGTTGACATGATATTGTAAACACCTTTGCTTGAGGCGCTAGCTGGTGAATATACCGCGCCGTATAAATATTATGATATTAGCTAAACAGGCAGAAGCTCCATTCATGCAGATGTACTGCTCTGTATAACACCAGAAGACTACAAAGTGTTATACAGACAATACCTATACATTGCTATAACTTCTCCTGCTATTAGTGATTCACCACTAAGAAACGCTTAGCGGTAACAAGACAATGATAAGCAAACTGACTCAGATTTAATCAACGAATGGGCCGTGCTGATATATAGGCTGGTTATGCGGCATACCGAAGCACAACATAAACTCACTTTTTTCAGCCGCTTCAATCATTAACTTACTGGTATTTTCAATAAACATGGCCTGATTGCTTTTCAGCGGAGTCTGATTAATTTTTAACTGACCCGACAGTAAATAAACAATACCCCGCATCGCCAAATCTATATCCAGTTGATACTTTTTATTCTCATTTAAGATCACATGCTGATAGATAACTTGCGTATTTAGCTTCAGCTCTGATCCCTCACCTAGCAGAATTTTTACCTGCCCTCCATCGAATTTTTTCACGGGGAACTCATCAGCATTAACCTGTTGATAAGACGGCGATATTTTTTTTAATTTTTTAGGTAAGTTAATCCATAGCTGTATGCCATTGCTATTAGCGGTTTCATCCGGCATTTCAGAATGCACCAGACCACTACCCGCGGTAAAACGCTGAGCACCACCGGACTTAACAAAGGATTCATTTCCCAGGTTATCCTTATGATTCATGCCGCCTTCAAACATATAGGTTATCGCCTCAAAGCCCCGGTGCGGATGATCAGGAAAACCTCTGCCTGGCGTAATATTAAAATGATCCCATAATACAAACGGATCAAAATTCATAAATTCAGGCAAAGGGAATAAACGCTTTACGTCAACACCATCACCTTCCGGTACTACTAGCACATCACGTATTTGTGTATTCATAAGTTTCTCCTGATTTAATGTCATTCAATTAAAATTTTTCGGCCCGGTTATGTATGCAGTTAAAATTTAAAACCGGTCCCTTCGGAATTAACTGCGTCGGATTAACGCTGGTATGGCTAAAATAATAATGCCGTTTGATATAATCAATATCGACAGTTTCTGCAACACCCGGTATCTGATACAACTCACGTAGATAGTTTGAAAGACTCGGGTAATCTTCTATGCGCTTTAAATTACATTTAAAATGACCTACATACACCGCATCAAACCGTATCAGGGTGGTAAACAGTCGCCAGTCGGCTTCGGTTATTTCATCACCTAATAGATAGCGCTTCGCAGACAATATTTTCTCTACCTGCTCCAGTTCATTAAACAGTCTATCAAAAGCTTTTTCATAGGCTGCCTGTGAAGTCGCAAACCCGCAACGATAAACACCATTGTTAATATAATCATATATCGGCTGGTTAACTTGATTAATTTCATCCTGCAAATGTGCCGGATAAAAATCTGTTTTAACAGGGGTAAACTCATTAAATTCTGAATTCAACATGCGAATAATTTCTGATGATTCATTGTTTACAATCGTATTGAGTTTTTTATCCCATAAAATAGGTACCGTTATCTGGCCGGTAAAATTTTTATCTGCATGGGTGTAAATTTCATGTGCATATTTAAAACCATGTAAATGATCTACATATTCACCCTGCTCTGAAAAGGTCCAGCCATCGTCCAGCATATCTGCTTCAACTACCGACAGACCAATAATGCTTTCCAGTTGTTTCAGCATTCTAAAAATTACCGTACGATGCGCCCAGGGGCAGGCATTGGAAACATATAAATGATAACGACCGGTTTCGGCTTTAAACTTTGAACTGCCGTCGGCGGTTATCCAGTTTCTAAAGGTCGACTCCATACGTTTGAACTCGCCTGCGTCTATTTCTTTTTCGAGCCAGTCATTGACCAGTTTGCCATTTATTAGCATGCCCATTTTTTGCTCCTGTTTTATATTAAATATCACTGCTATCACGTTAACTTTTAAAAAATGGTATGAATACCCAGCTATATATGGTGATACCGATTTTTCAGTTTTATTAGACATGGAGATCAATAATCAAACTTCGTCATACCTGCGAAGGCAGATATCCAGTGTCTATATGCTTTTATATATGCAATTAAGTCACTGGATTCCTGCATTCGCAGAAATGACAGTTATTTGTTGAATTTACTATCCACACTCAACCCACCCGCACCGTGAACCGACAGCAATAACAAACCACCTGCAATACTCACATTCTTCATAAACAGAATCATCTGCATCTGATCAGCTAAATTTGAATGAAAGATCACACCAGCCACTAATGTAAATCCGGCCAGAGCATACGCTGCCCACTTTGTTTTAAATCCAGCCATCACCATCAAGCCGCCAATAATCTCCAGCGCAATCACCGCCGGCAATAAAGCACCCGGGACACCGACACTTTCCATATAACCGGCGGTTCCTGCATAGCCTGCACCCAGCTTATTTAAACCTGCCAGTAAAAAGATATGGCCTAGAAACACGCGGGCGGTTAATTCAATTATGTTATTCATAATGCTTTCCTGTTTGTTAATTAATACTGGAATCCATTATGAACCTACGAATTAGATTAAAAAGCGCATAATTTAGCCTTTAAGTATCTATAATTTAGATATATAGTATTGTCATGAAATCCCCTAAAGTCACCCTCGATCAATGGCGTGCACTGCAATCCGTTATAGATAATGGCGGTTTTGCACAGGCAGCTGAACAATTACACCGCAGCCAGTCATCTGTCAGTTACGCGGTTAATCGTCTGCAAGAGCAGCTTGGCCTGAAATTACTCCATATCGAAGGCCGTAAAGCGGTATTGAGCGAAGCGGGACAAAACCTGTTACAACGATCGCGCCAGCTATTGGCAGATGCCAGTGCCATTGAACAACAGGCTCATCATCTGCAACAGGGCTGGGAATCTGAGATTCGTCTGACAACCGAGTCCGCCTTCCCAACCCGTTATTTAATGAACGCATTAAAAGCTTTTGAATCGCTCAACAGCAACACCCGCATTCGTTTACAGGAAGTGGTGTTATCCGGGGCAGAAGACGCTCTGCTTGAAGGCTGTTCTGACCTGGTTATAACCCCTTTTATTCCCCAGGGATTTTTAGGCGACGAGCTGATACAGGTTAATTTTATTGCGGTAGCCCACCCTGACCATCCTTTGCATCAGCTAAACCGCAGCCTGAACAGCCATGACTTACATCGGGAAACCCATGTCATGGTGAGTGATTCCGGTAGTAAAAGTATTGATGCGGGCTGGCTCAGTGACTCGCGACGCTGGGCGGTGAATAGTCTGGAGTCTGCCCGAAAAATCATATCAAATGGCCTGGGGTTTGGCTGGTTACCTGAAATTGAAATAGAAGCGCAGTTAAAAGATAATACCTTAAAGCCCCTGCCCTTAAGTGAAGGTGGCAGGCATACCGCAATATTGTATCTGGTGTATGCCGATTTAAATTGCGTTGGCCCGGCAACAAAACAGCTGGCTGAAATTTTGAAACAGGTTAGTATATCTGACTAATACATGGGTACGTGTGTCACTGTTGGGTTGGGTTTGGGTTGGGTTTAAGGGGTCGGAGTCAAATTTGATATTACCATCTTTCAAAATTTTAAGAGCTGACGTATCAAATTTGACTCCGACCCCGATGGCGTAAGAGCTGACGTATCAAATTTGACTCCGACCCCGATGGCGAGAGCTGACGTATCAAATTTAGCTCCGACCCCGATGGCGCGAAATTTGACTCCGACCACTTAACCTCGACACAAACGGACATATTTAAAAAAATGCCTAAGTCCTTTGCCCCTCTACTTTTATTACTACTATTATCGGCTTGCAGTAATCATAAAGCACCTGCCCCACCAGCACACATTTCCACTAGCGACTCAGCCACCGTAAAAAAACTTTATAGCCAATACAATGAATGGCGTGGTGTGAAGTATCGTAATGGCGGCATGTCAAAAAGAGGTGTTGACTGTTCGGGCTTTGTACAGATCACTTACAAGCAAAAACTTAATAAAAACATTCCGCGAACGACTGAACTGATGTCAGAAAATGGTAAAGCGGTTGCTGTAAAAAACCTACGTCCGGGTGATCTGGTATTTTTCAAAACCGGCTGGAAAATTCGGCACGTTGGGATTTATGTGGGCAAAGGAGAGTTCATTCATGCATCTACCAGTCGCGGAGTTACAAAGTCACAACTTAATAATGCTTACTGGGCTGATGCCTACTGGATGTCACGCCGCTATTAATTATAGGTATTATTTCAGGCAGCTATAATACATGCGTACCGCCTGTAATAAATAAATGTATAACAAGCTAAAATTCACCAACCAGACGATCATCGCGATATAAAAAAAATACGCCGGCAGAAAAAAGCTTAATGCGGTTAATAGCAGTGCACAGGCATGTAATAAATATTGCCGGTACATTTTTTTACGGCTAATCACTTCATTCATTGTCGGCACAGAAGATAAGCCTTTATCACTGAATGCGAGCTTTTTATTTAAATGCAGCCACACTAAAAATGGCACAATTTTAAATAACATGCCATTAACAACCGACATCACAAAGCCAACAAAAAAAACAAACCCGACAAAAACATGCAAGTTATAACTGAACAGCATTTCAACGTTAAATGCCAGTACACTTAAAATAAGCGAACCTAGACCCGTTAACCAGTAATACAGACTACCATCTGCCAGACGTTTTTTACGCTGTAATAATAGCTTTATGCTAATAACAGAAAACAACACCAACAAAATACTGATCAACAAATAAAGACTAACGGTGAAAAGTTTTTCTGAAAAGAAGCCAATAAACGGTTCTATAGACAACAATAAAATACAGGCGAATAGAACAATAAAAAACCAGCGTTTAAAATACTCACTATATTCACTGGTCACCTGGAACATCGGTATAACCTGAAATGAAATAGCCACAATCATCGTCATAACCCAGCCTAATGCAGCCCAGACCAGATGCAAATTGGTAAACTCTCTTAGTAACGGCACCTCACTCCATGCACTACCGGCGGCTAACAGACCACCAATCATGAACGCTAACCAGAGTGCCGCCACTGAAAATCGCATGCCTTTCGCCGAAGCAAACTTCGAGCTCGCTTTATACAATGCTATCGATACTAAAACCAGAAAAATAAAAATTGCGGGTAGCAGAAAAAACAGACTGAATTTTATAATTTGTGAATTAGAAAGATATAAGCCACTACAGAATAAAACCACACCGACAACCATCAGTCTGTGAATGGCTTTACTGCTGTATTTTGACCGGTAAATTGCACTTCCTGCCAATACCGGTAACAATTGAAACAATGCACCCATCATCACCATACTAATAAACCCGAGGGTTAATAAATGAGTAATGCCAAGTGTTTGAGGTAACCAGCGATTTTGAAAGACATCCGGGCCGGTGAACATTAACAACACAACTGCCGCGATAGCAAATAAAGGCGCACTGATAAAAAATCGCAGAGGTGACCAGATATCGGGTGCCTGCTCTAACGATAGTTGGGTGTAATTCATAATCTGTATTGGATAAAGTTTATGATTATCAAATTTATTTTATTGAAAATGTTTAATTTGTTCGCCACTGACTTTATCTTTTGCCTGCCAGATATAAATATCGAAACCAAACTCACCATCAATCACTTTATACCTGAAACCATTTTCCAGAAGAATGTCGTAAAGTGGAAATGGCTGCATACGATGTAGCATTTTTATATACTCACCTGGTTTTAAATGGGGTAGCTTCTCCATCACAACATCAAACGGTGCTGGTGGTGGCAAATCATGAACATCCAGTACAATTTCCTTGCACATAACTTATGCCGCACTGGACTCTGTTGATACAATATCTCTGGTTAGTTCCTCAGCGCGATCAGCGCAATCTTCATCAATCATCGGATATAAAATTTGTTCTTCTTTCATATTATGCTGCTGCATAAAAATCATCAAACTTTCCGAAAGTCCAAGATAACGATCCTGATTTTTACTCTTAAGCGCAAGCTCAAGCTCAACAACCAAAGATTTCATCTGATCATGTTCATGACGCATCATTTGTGTCGGGCCATTTCGCATACCCGTGGTTTCTTCAAATGCTGGAAATAGAATATTTTCTTCGTGCTGAAAATGCGCTAGCAAATGTCTAATAAACTGTTCTGCCTGTTGCTGAGCAGCATCCCAGTTATTATTAGCAACGAACTGCTCTGCACTGATAAATAGCTCATCACACTTTTTATGATCGGCGGTCATAACTCGTTGAATTGATACCATACATTCTCCTTGAAGCTGATATCATATTCAGTAAGTTATTGTTTAACCTTAACTAAAGTCAATTATTTATACCATTGCAAAATCTTCCAGCTGATCCTGATCAATAATTTGTATATCAGCACCATCCACGGTGATGGTTTCACTATTGCGCAGTTGTTTTATAATGCGGGAGAAGGTTTCAGGTTTAATAGATAAGCGAGATGCCAGTACCGATTTTGCCATTGGCAAATGTAATTTGCCATTTTCATCGGCCTGCTCGATTATATATGCAGCCAATCGCTGTCGTCCGGTTTGCACACTTAAATTATCTATTTCCTGCACCAGCCCTCTAATACGTTGACTCATTGAGCCTAATAAACTAATGCAGGTAGTCGGGTTTTGATGCAACATTTTTAAAAACTCAGGAGCGCTAAAACTAATCACCTGCGCTTCGCTCAATGCCGAAGCGGAAACTGGAAAATTTGGATTATCTAAAAACATCAGTGCCTCAGCAAAAGTTTCGCCACTGTTGACGACTTCAATCACTTTTTCCTGTCCATCCGGTGACAGACGAAATAATTTCACCATGCCACTCAGCACCAGATAGAAACTGCCGACGTCATCCCCCTGAGAGAATAAAGTCTGCTCTTTTTTTAGCTTGTGTAAAGCGGAGTGCTGCAAAACTTTTTCTACCTGCTGCACTTCGAGCCCTTTAAACAAATGCGTTTTTTCTACGAACTCTTTATATAAAACTGTCAATTTCCTCTCCTGTACAAATATGTCTATCACCATAGCAGCTTGACTATTATCAATGTCTGGCAGCCTACAACATTGTTTAATACTTATATACCTACAAACATGAGGATACTGCGATATGTCTGAAGTATTTACTAAATCAATGGCACGTAACATCTTTTATGGTGGCAGCGTGTTTTTCTTTTTACTCTTTTTAGCCCTCACTTACCAGACCCATGAAGCCTGGCCAGAACGGGATAACCATGAAAACCTCACTGATACCGTACGCCACGGCAAGATGCTATGGGAAACCAACAACTGTGTTGGCTGCCACACGCTAATGGGTGAAGGTGCTTATTTTGCTCCAGAGCTGGTGAATGTTTACCAGCGATTTGGCAACAGCACTGAAGCCATTAAAGCCTTTATTAAAAGTCGACCGAAAGAAGGTATACCGGGTCGACGTAGTATGCCCCAGTTTAATTTGAATGAAGAAGAACTGGAAGCCATCGCCCAATTTCTGAAGTACGCATCTGAAATTGACACTAATAACTGGCCACCAAATATTCAAGGTTAAGGGGTACTCGTAATGAAGTATGAATCACAGGCAGTTGCAAAACTGTATTTTATCGCTGCGATAGGCTTATTTATCGGACAAATTGTATTTGGCCTGATAATAGGGCTGCAGTATGTCATGGGGGATTTTCTATTCCCTGAAATTCCATTTAACGTTGCTCGCATGGTGCATACCAACCTGTTAATCGTCTGGTTACTCTTTGGCTTTATGGGCGCCGCCTACTATCTGGTACCTGAAGAAGCCGAAACCGAACTGCACAGTCCGTTTCTCGCTAAACTTATGTTCTGGGTGTTTTTGGCCGCAGGTGTGTTAACCATTGTAGGCTATCTTGCCGTACCTTATGCAACACTGGCAGAAATAACCGGCAATGAACTGCTACCCACCATGGGACGAGAATTTCTCGAGCAGCCTACCATCACCAAAATCGGCATTGTTATTGTCGCTCTCTCATTTTTGTATAACATTGCATTCACGGTACTGAAAGGCCGTAAAACAGTTATCACTCTAGTACTACTACTGGGTTTAGCCGGTCTTGCGATATTCTTCCTGTTCTCATTCTATAACCCGGATAACCTGGTTAAAGATAAGTTCTAC
>CAZHEA010000047.1:0-24653 GCA_964531165.1 uncultured Thiotrichaceae bacterium | reverse complement strand
AACTATGTAAAAATCACCTTATGATTAATAATAAATTACTCGTCGTAGAAGACGATCCCGGGTTGCAAAGTCAGATACGCTGGTGCTTCGAAAATTACGATGTTTTGCTGGCAGATGATCGATTATCTGCAATAGAGCAGGTTAAAAAAAATAAGCCAGCTGTTGTTACACTGGATTTAGGACTGCCGCCGCATGAGGATAACCCCAGCGAAGGCTTCGCTACTTTAGAGCAAATTCTTGAGATTGACCCCAACATAAAAGTCATCGTTGTCACTGGGCAGGAAGAGCGCGAGAATGCAGTTAAAGCAATTGGTCTTGGTGCTTACGACTTTTACAGTAAACCATTCGAGCCTGAGATTATTGGTTTGATTGTCAACCGGGCATTTCGTTTATTAGAACTGGAAGACGAAAACCTTCGCCTGCAAACAAGCGGTGTGCATGAACCTTTTGCCGGTGTTATAGCCTGTAGTCCGCAAATGCAGGGTGTATGCAAAGCCGTTGAAAAAGTCGCACCATCAGATGCAACGGTGTTACTACTCGGCGAGAGTGGCACAGGTAAAGAACTTTGTGCGCGAGGTTTACATACACTGGGTTCAAATAATGCGGGAAACTTTGTGGCGATTAATTGCGCCGCCATTCCTGACACACTTTTAGAAAGTGAGTTATTCGGTTATGAAAAAGGCGCGTTTACCGGCGCAAATAAACAAACCATTGGTAAAATTGAATATGCCAGTGGCGGTACCCTGTTTCTTGATGAAATGGGCGACTTACCATATACCTTACAGGCAAAATTATTACGCTTTTTGCAGGAGCGTGTGGTTGAACGTGTCGGCGGTCATAAACCAATACCGGTAAATGTTCGTGTGGTATGTGCCACTCACCAGAACTTACGAGAAAAGATTGAAAAAGGTGAATTTAGAGAAGATTTATTTTATCGTATTAGCGAAATTCCCTTAGAGATACCGCCGTTACGTGATCGTGAAGGCGATATAATCGTTTTAGCGCGTTTCTTTTTCGAAAAATTCAATGAAGATCATGGTCGTAAACTGCGTGGGTTTACTAAGGATGCACTAAGTGCTATGGAATCATACTCATGGCCAGGTAATGTGCGTGAACTGCAAAATCGTATAAAGCGCGCAGTGATCATGACAGATGGTAAACAATTATCAGCCAGTGATCTTGAACTAGATAGAACGGCTTCAGAGACCATGAACTTTAATCTGCGAGACCTTCGTGAGAAAGTTGAAAGACAGGCTATTTTACGCGCACTCTCTCATGTCAATGGAAAGGTTGCGCCAGCAGCCGAACTACTGGGGGTTAGCCGTCCTACGCTTTATGATTTGATTAAAAAATTAAATATTACCGTATAGAATTTTTTTGTAATGACATGGCATTTTGTTGAATTAAAAACATTGCTATCAATAACTTATTGTCGTTTGAACGTGCGTCTTCTCTTTTGTTCGTGACAGCATAAGCAGTAGAGGTAGTATTAACAAATAATATATCGATATTGCGCCTGAGGAACTAGCACTTGCAGAAGGGGGAATGGTTGAAAAGCCTCCTATGCTATTCACGATACGACCATTTGGTGTAAGGTCATCGTCACCTAAGCCACCATCAACATAAGCGATTATAATCATATTTCTGGTAATCGTATCGCCCGAGTTAGATTTTACTGTTACGGCTCCCAACATTCTGGCTCCCAAGCCTGTATTCGCATCATAGGTAAAATCATATAAGTGAGGAACGGGATTATCTGGTGTGGGTCCAAACCGATAAAACTTATCTGTATTTACGTTAAGGGGTAAGAACATTCCAACATCTATAGTCGCGCCGGTGCTTGCTTGAGTCAATAGTACAGTAAAACTGTTTCCGCCTAATTCAAAAAGCGTGTCTCTTGGAAATTCTGCAGGTAAAGTATTTAATACAGTTACACTACTTAGAGATGATTTCTCTATGATTTTTTCCCCGGTGTTTAATACGAGTGTTACAGTATTCGATACCAATGTTACCTGTTTGTTTGCACCCATGGAAAATGATGCAACAGCGTTTTGAGTGTCATCCGAAATGTTATCGTTATTTCCATCGCCGGAATTAAAGGCTAATTGCTCGATACTATTTAGTACGCCATCGTTATCTGTATCAAGGGTAGTGCCTGTGGCTGTAGCTGTGAGAGAAATCGCTATTTGTGGGTTATTGGCATCATTAGAGTTAATAACCAATGTTGCTGATTTGTCACCTGTAGCTGTTGGGGTAAATGTTACTTGCACAACACAGCTTAGGCCTGCGGCCATCGCTTGATCCGGACAATTTGTAACAAAAGAAAACAGGTCTGCATCAGGGCCGGTGAAAGTAAAGGTGGTAAGTATCAGGCCAGTATCCCCATTATTGTTTATTCCTATCGGTAAAAAAATGGGTTGGTCAACAGAGGTAGTACCAAAGTTTACCGATGCAGGCGCAGCTATTACCGGGTCAACACCGAAGCCAGCTAAAGGTACGATAACGTCACCAGCAGATGAAGAGATTGTGAGGTTGCCTGTTATGGATATGGTAGAACTAATACTGGTAGGGCTGAACGTTACGGTCAAGTTGCATAGTTGATCAAGTGATAAAATGGTGTTTGTGGTGCATCCCGTTGTATCAACAGTGAAATCGCTGTTATCAGAAATGATAGCGTTAATTGTTAAATTAGTACCGCCTTTATTTTTTACGACAAGTGCCTTACTGGTACTTGCAGTTTGATCCGTAGGTTTAAATGCTAACCTAGTTTTGTTTACGTCAAGTATGGCTGTAGTAGTTGTACCTTCGGCAGTTAAGATTAGTGGTGCAGTATAATTGCTTGTATTGGATGAATAATTGATGTTCAGAACGTCAGTAATAACCGATACAGTATTAGCAATAAACCGTACACCTATTGTGCATGCGGCAGCAGGAGTGACACTGGTTGGATTTAGTGTAACGCCGGTACAAGTGTCAGATTCAATTGTTAGCTCAGTTTGAACAGGGGTGGCAATAGCATCGATAGTGAGTGCTTCATTTCCGGTATTAGTAAACGTTATTGTCTGTAAACTGCCCGCGACATCACCAGTAACATCAAGAGGAAATGTTTCGCTATCGGGTGTAAACCTTAAAATGGGGCGGGTGATAGTGGTGGCTGATGAAATCATTATCAGATTTTTTTGATAAACGGGAGTACCAAAAATCCAGCCTGCAACAGGCAAATTGCTAAAAGCCGATCCAAGGACTGTACCGGCAACCTGGTTTATTATAGATGTTGATATTTCATTGGCTATGATCATGCCATCATCAATCACCTGCCCAAAAACTGTAAAACCACCATTCTGGTTATCAAGATTCTCTCTATTGTCCGCAACATTTATAAACCATTCCGTAGTGGCGCTGTCGGGGTCATGGCTTACTTTTGCCATAGCAATCGTTCCAAATACATTGGTGACCACAGTTTGATCATATTCGTTTTTTACTGGTGACGTTGCTTCAAGTGGTATATTTACCGGTGGCGTATCATCGGGGTGTAAAAAATTAACGGCAGGGTCAACAGGTCTGAAAGTGTAACCGCCAGCCTGAGTAATAAAACCCTGTATACTTCTGGTAAAAAAGCTACCATCGTATTTTCCGCTATTGACATAACTGAGAAAGTTGGCGGTAGTTAAAGGTGTTACATCATCAAATAATTCTAAATCCAGGGTATGAGGAACAGGCGGGTCACCATAATCAATGTTTAGTCTGACTATTTGAACACCTTGAGCGGTATTAAAAAAACATAGACATATCGATAAAATAAAATATCTAATAATATTATGGTTTAAATTTAGCATGTTTATAGTTTATCCTAATTACTAATTAATTCTTTTGCCATACGTCGGAAATTCAAATAGCTTCATCAGTAATATATAAATAAAAACAATGAGATAAACGAATGAGTTATTTCTATGTTTATAAAATATAGCGAGAGTTAGTTTGTCTTTAAAACTAAAAAAGCACAGCGGTTATTTAACGCTGTGCTTTTTTGATTGTTTAATCTAAAGTTTCTAGAATTTAATTCCCAGCGTGGCACCAAGGCTGAACTGGCGCATTGCGATAGATGCGTTTGTTCCTGAAACCGGTGCACCACCGGGTCCAAAGGCGGTCGGCCCCTTAATTGTGTTAAGAAAAGCGATCATAAGATTGGCGTCTAAAGTAACATTTTCTGTGAAGAAGTAACCGCCACCTAATGTTAAGTGATGTTCCGGTGTAGCGGGTGCCAACATATTGAATAATACTTGATCTGCGGGAATTGGAGATTTAGCATAGTTCCAACCAGCGCGTGCATTCCACTTTTCATTTATTGACCAATCAACACCTAATTTGTAGATAGTCTGGTCTGTCCAGCCAAAACCTAAACCGTTAGCACCGCCTAGCTTACATGACGATTTGTCTGCTCCCGGACAAAGTGGAAATAGGTTGCCTGTTACTGGTGCATCAACAGCTGGCCCAGGGTTTGATATTGAGCGTACACCGCTATAATTAACACGCCTTATGTCCATTGTTGCTGTCCATTTAGGTGTGAAATCGTAAGCAATGCCTACTGCATAACTTTCGGGAATATCAAAGTCTCCTTGCTCAGCAAAAAGGTTCTGATAACGCTGAAACTTATCCATCCAGACCTTGGATGAATAATTTATGCCCAACTTTAATTTTTCATCCATGAACTTACCAAGCCAGCCTAAGCGATAACCACCGCCCCAGGCATGCTCCCAACCCATATCTGTTAAATCACCTGGTTTCGCAGTAAAGCCCAAATCTTCAAAAGCCCCTAAACCTTCCGCTCTGAAAAATTGTGCAGCTAAAACAAGTGAAGCTCCGAAAGTGTGATTCTTATGCACTTTGTATGCAACACTTGGGATGAACTGCATCTGCAATAATTCGACGCCGACTTCAGTAGAAGGGGTGACTGTAATATTGGGGTCAAAGAAAGTTGGAGGGCAGCCACCGGGAAGGTAGCCAGGAACCGCACCAGCATTTACCTTGTTACATGAGTTACTATTAATCGTTTGGTTATATTCGGTTTTCAGGCCGGCACCAATGAATGCAAAACCTACAGCCATTTTATCATTCCATTGGTATGTGCCTCCCATAGATGGAATTAAAAACAGATCATGATTACTTTGTTCATCGGTATATCCTAAAACGCCACTTTGGTGTGTGACTGCGCGAGGTGGAATGAATAGCTCGGCACCTATATCGAATCGTGTTCCTGAATCGATCATCGTCGCCGGGTTAAATGCGGCTGCCATACCGCCGACATTGTTAGCGACACCGGTGCCCCCCATTGATCTCGATTTTGCACCAAAGCCGATTAGCTGATAGCCATTGGTTGCATTAGATATAGCTGGTATTGTCATACATACAGCTAATGTTGATAAAATTGTTAATTGTTTAGAAAACTTCATTTATTTTCTCCCTTTAGAGAAATCTTAAGGTTATTTATTATTCAGCGAGCGGGTGCAAAAAGTTTGCATCCGCTATAGTTAATATTGATTTATTATTTCTTACCCAGTCGACGGAAACCGAGAAGCGTCAACAGTCCTGCGAACAATCCCCATATATTTAATGCCAGCCCGTCACCTAAAGTGGTGTCAGGTGCAGTACCTGTATATGGTGCTGGTGGTGGTGCTGTTCCAGCGGGGCCGGCGTTGAAGCTTGCATAGAAGCCCTGGAAGGGGCCATCCACCATTGGAATACCATTGATGCCATCGCCGTTCGCGTCGGTGGAAACCAGCTTCCATGTAGTGGTTGGGTCGGGCGCGTCGCCGGCCTTACCGTTGTAGAGTTTGTTTTTAGGGTCAACATCACCATGTTGATTCCATACGCCATCAACATCCCAAACATTAACTACATCAATATTTTTTGATGTGTTCCAGTCAAACAGGATGTGTGCACCAACCTGGCCAGGGCCTACAGTCATGCTGAGTGTAGCGCCTGAAGCAGTGCCTGCTGGGCAGCCGTTTGCTTGAACTTGTGCAACGCTACAGCCTGTGTCAAATGAGTAAGTGCCCGGGCCGAATACGCGTATATCGTGCGCAGTCCATACAAAACCAAAAAATGGGAACGGTTTCTGTGATGTAATTGACATATTGAAATTAAGATCAGATACAGATGTATTGACCGTTTGATCCCAATCGAAAAGTACGTCGTTAGTACCACCAAAGACATTACCTGCTGCTTCGAGCATGGTGAAGTTACTACCAACGGCAAAGATGCCAACCTGAACACTGCGCGTCACTTGAGTCGCCAGGTTTCCATCACTATCAGTAACGTTATAAATAACGGTGTACGAACCTGTGGTAGAGGTATCAACAGCACTTGCGTCGACGGTATAGGTTAATCCTGATGCGGTGCCTGAAGTTGTAACAGCGTTAAGGTTCCCGTCCTGTGCATCAGTAATGTTCATTCCCTGTTCAGTATAAGTTTGTCCGATGTTTAGCACTTCGCCACCGCCAATGAGTGAGATGACTGGTTGTGAGCGGATGACATTAACTGTACGTGTTGCTGTATCACTATTTCCTGACGCATCCGTATCAGTGTAAGTGAGAGTATAGGATAAAGTATCGATACCAGTATCAGGTACGACCATGTCAACAGAGCCACCAGTGGCACTTAAGCTGCCTTTTGGATATGCTGGGTCGCATGAATCTATCGCTGTAGCTTGAGGGTCAGTGTAAGTTGTGGGTACAGTAGCTATGTTATCGGCAGTAGAACTGACGATATTATCAGTAATGTTGCCCTGTAACGTTACTTGTGGCTTTGTTGTATCAACAACATTAACGGTTCTTGTTACTGTAGGTGCAGGTGTACCACCTGAATCCTGCACATTGTAGCTAATGGTATTTACACCTACAGTCCCCTCGGTAATTGTACCGCCAACGGGAGTAACAAGAATGGATCCTGTGATGTCACCATCGCCTGGAGGAGATGGGAAATCACCAGCCGTTGCGCCAGCATCAGAGTAAGGTGTGCTGCACTCATGTGTGACCGGCGTGAGTCCTAAAAGTGTAATGCTTGGAACACCCACAGCAACGACGTTGACAACGCGAGTTTCTGTAGCGGCGGTATTGCCTGAAGCATCCTGACAGTTATATGTGACGCTGTATGTTCCTATAGCATCGACAACACTATCACCGGCGATGACTACTGAAGTATTGAGGTTAGTGTTTAGTGGTGCAGCATCAGTACAGGTGGCACCAGGTTCAGAATAGGTATCCACGCCAACTGTAAGAGTCAAAGGTGTGGTGCCAGCAGGTGCACCATGAGAGTTCATAGCCAATGTGGGTGATGTCGTGTCAGTGAAAGACGTTAAAGTCATGCTCACAAAGTCAAAGTTTGCATTAAAGCCCTGAAAAGGACCATCTGCCATTGGATTACTACCAATACCCGTACCGGTACCAACGTAAGTCGCATTATAGGGTGGTGACGCTTTGTTTATTGCGTTATCAGGTGCGTCTCCCTGTGCGAGGTCTGCTGATGGGTTAATTCCCATGCAACCGCCGCCTGTGTTATTGGTAAAGTCGGCATCTGCGCCGAGTTTGCACTCATCAGCACTGACGGTTATATTGTTTGTATTAAAGTCTGTTACGGCTAGTGGAGAAGCACCTAAACCCAGGTAGCCGATAACAGCATCAATGTATGTACCGTCTGAGGCAGGGACTCCACCAGTGCCGGAAAATATATCTGCGCCGATAGCTGTATTTGCAGCATTTCTAACAATAACCCCTGCTGGGTCATCGATTAAGGTGAAAGACGTAGGAGTGCCATCCATTTCGCCAAATAAACCCTGAGCATCCCAAACGAGAGAAACAGGTATGCCATTATTACCATTCCAGTCAAAAGCCATGTTGGCCATTATTTGCTTGCCGCTACCATCATCCACACCCGCAGGAACTTTTGCAATGGTGATGCCACTAGCTATAGCGTCACCCTGGTTAAAAAAGCCAAATGGGGCAATAGTGGCTGTTCCGGAGTCAGTGGCCGTATCGTAAGTTAGAGTACCAGTCGTCGGAGTTTGGTACTGATTTGCGCCGCGAGCAGTAATACTGGTATTCGCAACAGCAAAACCATCAGCGTCAAGCAGGGTGAATACGACGTCTCCACCGGTGTTTGCCGTCCATACATAGGTATCGGCTATTACATTAAAAGTTGAAACGCTTGTACCAATTGCGAGTGCCAGCGCAGACGCTACAGCGTTTTTCCTGAAGGGTGTTTTTTGGATATCATGCATGTGAAAGCCCTGTAAAATTATAGTGGTAATTGATGTTTTTTATGACTTGCTTTTTTATTGTTATGCAGTATTTGTGCCATAAAAATATAAACGTTTTCTTGCATTTTAATTCGTGGGAAATGCATTAGATACGTCGCTTATCTCCTAGAATCGATATAAAGTATTAATATTAAGTGCCTGAAAATATGGCAATGTTGCATAAGTACTATTTGATTCGCTGGCTATAATGATTAACACGTATTGCGATGTCAAGCAATTTGTATATATTAGGAATTGGTTATAAAGACCTTGTGTTTTGAAAAAAACTGAAAATAAACGAGAGTGTGGTGAGTGTACTGCATGCTGTGATGGCTGGTTAATTATTAACGAAAATGGCGTTGAAGCCCCCCCGGGAAGCCCATGTAAAAATGTAATAAATAATTCTTGTGTTATTTATCAAACCAGACCAGAGCGACCCTGTAGAACGTTAAACTGTAGTTGGGTTGTAAATTAAAATTACGATGCCTGGCTGGTTGTAGCCATCCTGATCGGGAGCGATAGTGGTTATTCGGGCAATTAACTGGGACGGCAATTTTTTTGATCTTGTTTTACCTGTTGGTCGTCAAAGTACCGCCAAGAACATTGAACTGGCTTGTGGCAAATGCAAGGCAGAATAACAAGGCATTTATTTATGCTGAGCATGAAGTTAAAAATGAAGTTTTTACAGGCGCTAAAACAATAAACGTATTCGCACATCAACCTCTAACAAGCCGGTTGATTCAATGGCTGGGTGAGGGTAATACTTTATGGTAACTTTTGATTGTGTATAAATTGAAGCTATATAAGCAAAATGCCATATATGCCCATAATAAATCGTTGTTGTGATATGAAAAACAGCCCTTTGTCGGAATTATTTACAAGTGATTATCGTAATAACTTATTGAATATAATAATGTTAGCTGTAGCGTCGTATATAGGTGAACGCTTATTCTTTACATGCAAAATGGGTAAAAATAAAGCACTATAATAAAGCAAAGGATTCGCTAACTTATTGAAATTATTGAGTGTATATTGAGTTTGAAGGCGAGGTTGGGTAAGTTATACCTGTCGATATTTCTTACTTTATATAACTTTATGGGTGCTGTTACCTAATATTGGGGTACCGGGTTGTTTAAATTATGGCAGTTGCTCTTATAACTATTTGTTTTTTAAGTTAATAATCGTTATTGGCATGTGAATTGCTTATAGTAATGCTAAGGGAGAGATCTATAGTCTTCCTGCTTTTAGAACTTTTTATTTTAATAGCTAAATTAACAAAGTTTATTTGATTATCCAGTGGAGGATAAAAATGAAAAAATCTTTACTTAATATTGCAGTGGCGGCAACACTTGGCCTTAGTGCTAGCGCTGCAAGTGCTGCAACATCAACTTTCGACTGGACTGGTACGTTTACACTGTTAGACGCAGACGGTTTTGCAGTTGCGAATACCAGCATTACTGCACGTGGTGCTAACCAGTATCAAACACCGATCACAGGTACTATGGAATTTGATAAAACAACTGGCGCGGGTGTTGGTACAGTAAATGCGTTTGGTTTCTTTAACAAAGGTGATGCTTTCGCACACGATGTTACTTTCCAGGCTATCGGTGATGGCATGGGTGGTACTGCTGGTACCCTGGTTATGGGTAACATGTTATTCGACTGGAATGGCAACAACAGTATTCCTGTTTCATTAGTTATGGACGCTGCAGGCTTCTTCAGTGCAACAAATGCTGATTTTGCTGACGGTGTACTTGATAACACTGATGCTGCAATCGTTAACAACGGTGCAATTCCGGCTTCTGACGGTACTTACGTTAATTCTACCTGGGGCTACTTAGGTCTGGGTAAAGCTGTTATGGCAACCACCGACTGGAACACAACTTTAGGTGCAGGTTGTCAGATAGGTGCTGATGCAAACTTCGCTGATAATGTTGGCGGTGGTTGTATGGGTGTGGCATTCAATGGTGTTTTACCATTAGTTGCTGATACACAGATCAACAAGGCACAGGCTCCATTTGATGCAAACTATGTTGGTACCGGTACTGCTATCGGTGGTAACCCAATGGCTGATGGTCCTTTCGGTGGCTTCAACGCTAACTTTGATGTACTGACACTGTCTAATCCTGGCGGCACTGCAAACAGCATTGCTCCATTCTGTGAGGTTGGCGTATGTGCTCCACCACCAGCAGTTCCTGTTCCAGCCGCTGTATGGTTGTTCGGTTCTGGCTTACTGGGCTTAGTAGGTGTTGCACGACGTAAAAAAATGGCTTAAGTTTTATTAAGACATGACTGCAAACAGGATGTTTGCAAAAAAGCGGAGCAACTGGTTGCTCCGCTTTTTTTTGCCTTAAACTTTTTTGCCATAAAGTTATCATGGTGTTTGTTAAAATCTGAGTACTGTTTTTATCACTCTTGTTCCGTTGATCTGGCACTGTTATCCTGGATGTAGCGGTAGCGAAATGGATTCCTGCATGGATGTAGGGCATTAGGGTAATGCAGGAATAATTATTAAAAGGCTCTGAATTTCACAGAATATGGTAGTTAAGATCCTTCAGCAATTGCTCCTGCATTGCTCTACTAAGTCACATCCATGTGGCTATCCTCTACGCCGCGCATATGATGGTAAAGTATCAGAGGTGTTGGGTTTCTCTAATGAAATAACAAATACCACTACAGGCGTATACAGCCGGACATTGAGCTGAAATTAAAATGTTTAACGGAATAGCAGTGATGATTTTAAATATTAATGTAATTAACATGTCCTTATGAAGTCAGAACAAGCCATAAAAATTTTAAGCGAAATTGCTCAACTTGAGGTTTCTGGAAAATATGATGAGGCTATGTCCCAGCTACGACCATGGCTTGATGTAGCAAAGCCAGGGCCACGTATAGTTGCTGCTTATGCAAGGCTTAGTGTTCATTTTGGCGAGCAGCAAAAAGCAGTGAGCCTGGTTGAAAATTCGCTAAAAAATTACAGGCTAGACTCAAAGCTACAGTCGGGCTTGCATTTTCATGCCGGTGATTTGTATGACCAATTGAATGAGTACGATATGGCTTTTAGGCATTATTCATCTGCAAATAATGTGTTGCCTGTGCAGTTTAATACACATGCATACGAATCATTTACTGCTGTTCAGCGGCAATTTTTTACACATCATTCGATGATCAACTTAGCTCGTGCAGACATCGTCGGTAAAAGGCCTGTATTTATCATTGGAATGCCCAGATCTGGCACGACTTTAACTGAGCAAATATTAGACAGGCATACTGAAATTCATGGTGCGGGAGAGCTTGCAAGCATCAATGAAATAATTTCATCGTTGCCGCAACGATTTTCATTAAAAGCTCCGTATCCTTTTTGTTTGGCTGAACTTAACAGTAAGCAGCTAAATAAACTTGCTGAACTGTATCAGTCGACTGTGAGTAAAAATTCGAAAAATGCAGTGTGTGTAACAGATAAGATGCCAAGTAATTGTGCTCATCTTGGTCTTATAGAATTAATACAGCCTTTTGCAAAAGTTATTCATTGCCGAAGGCATCCGCTCGATACATGTTTATCATCTTATTTTCAAAATTTTGGTAATGCGCATCAGTATAGCCGTAGGCTCGAATACCTGGCGAAAATGTACAGAATTTACCTGGACATGGTCAGTATGTGGGAAGGGGTTATTAATTTGCCTGTATTCGAGTTGCGTTACGAGAAAATGGTATGCGACCAGGAAAACGTATCAAGACGGCTAATTGAGTTTTGTGGCCATGAATGGGAGCAGCAGTGTTTGAGCTTTAATGAATCTGAGCGAGATGTTAACACGTGCAGTTATAACCAGGTGCGTAAGCCTATGTATACCACGTCAGTGGATCGCTGGAGAAATTATGAAAAACATATTGAGCCGTTAATTACCGAACTTGAAGATGTTGTTGAGCAGTATGAAATATGAAGGGTGATTTATGTTTGATTAGCTTTACTATGCGGCATAAATGTCTTTATGCTTGTATTATTAGAAAAATTTGTAATTAATAGTTTTTAGGATTGCCGAATATTTTTTCTAGTGGCTTTATATGGTTCTTGTAATTTTCCCATCTATTAATAGAGCCTTTGTAAATTGGCTGATTGGCCTGATCAAAACTTGGCGTCATTATTGGCTGGTTGCTTTCATGGTATTTTAGGCAGGTTTCATCCCAATCGAGTTCTATAAACTGAATGAGTTCTCGAGTGTGTTTTTCTGGTTCGTTGATCAGGTTTTCGTATTTGATGTTCAATATTTTTGATGAAGAAAAATTTTCCCAATGAGACATAAGTTTTTCGTATTGTTGGTAGAACAATGCTAAATCGTTTAGATTTCTTGCGTAACAGTGATTGGTGTTGAAATTATTAAAGTATATTGAAAGGCATACATCAAAAGGGTGCCTACTGCAGTGAATAATATGTGCATCGGGAAATAACTTATCTATCAGCCCGATAAGAAAGAAATTATGCGGTAATTTGTCAGTGCAACGACGTTCGTTTTTACTGCACAGCATTTTGGTGTGATTTCTATATTCTCTGGCAAATAAATCAATATTACTATTATTTAACTTTCGCACATTGCTACAGAAATTCGTTAAATTAGTATCATTGCTTATTTTATTGGCGATTGACCATAGATTATTTATTTCCCCGGCACCATGAACCTGCGGATGGCTGGCGATAATTCTTTCTATTAATGACGTTCCTGATCGTGGCATGCCAACTATAAAAACGGGCGAAGGCGCTGTCGTATTGTTAGTGGTGCCGAGTTGAGTAGTATCAACAGGAAAAGTCTTATTTATTTTTTTAAAGAGTGATAAATAATACTCTATGTCAGAACTGCAATTTGTAGCGGTATTTGCATCGCTATAGAGATTAAATGCTTTATCATAAAGCCCTTTTTTGTCATATAAACTTGCTAACGCATATTTGATAGCTTCATTAGCTGATGCCTTTTTGTTTGGTAGCGTGTTAAAACCAGTAAGTCTTTTAATGGCTTCGTCAATATGTCCTGTGTTTCGGCATGCGATGGAGAAAGGTAGTAGAAGGGATGGATCGCTTAAAGATGTTTGATTGTTATTTAGATGCTTGTTTAATAATGTATATGCATCAGCGTATTGTTTCTTAAGTATATAGATATTGCTGATCTCACTGAGAAGAGCAGGGTTGTCAGTGTCAGATTTCAAAGCGTCTTCAAGTAGTGACAGGGCGCGTTCTGTATTTCCTTGGCTGACATTAATTCCTGCAATGCCAGAGATGGCCGCAGCATGGTCCTTTTGCAATCTAATGCAATTATTGTATGTATCCAGTGCCTCAGATAGTTTATTTTGTTTTTCGAATATTTTTCCAAGTATTATCAGACTATCGATATTGTTAAACATTGAAACACATTTAAGTGCCCATGATTCTGCTTTCTCTAATTCATTGTTAGAAAAATATGTGTCGATTATGTTGTGGTAGGCATCGTAATAATGTGCGTTGAGATCAATCGCTTTTACAAAATAGGAGATGGCGTTTTTTAAATCTGTCTCTTTTAAGCATAGGCCTATAATGTTGTAAGCTGAAACTGCCTTCGGGTTTACAATTATAGATTGTTTTGCATATTTTATGGCTAGTTCATATTGCCCAAGGTAATAGTGTGCCAGCGCACTATTGCATAGTGCATCTGTGAATGTACTGTTAATTTCAAGTGAACGTTTAAATGATGTTATTGCTTTTTTGTTTTTTCCCTGGCGCAATTGAGATAGGCCAAGGTTTGACCAGCTTACGTAGTCATTGGGGTTTAATGTTATCGACTTGATAAAGCATAGCTCTGCTTTATTTAGCTTACCAATGCTTGCGTACGACATTGCAAGTAAACTCCATGCGCTTCCATCCCTTTTTTTATTTTTTATTTTTTCAAGGAGTTCGATGGTCTTTTGATACTTTCCTGAATTAAACTGTTGTAGCGCTTTGCTAAAATTAATATTTTCCATTGTTATGTGTGGATTTGAAGCTTGTTGATTATTGATTCAATATGTGACTCGTAGTTTTTCCAGCGATTTACTGACTTATTATAAATAGGCTTTCTGACCTGGTCATAGCTAAAAGTTGATATGTTTCGTTTGGATTTATAGAATTGAAGGCACTTATCTGACCAGTCAAGACCGCAATAATCAATAATTTTTCTGGAGACTTCTTCCTGGTTAGCAACGATGTCTTCATAATTTATGCTCAGGTAGGCATCTTTAAAATTATCATCCCAATGCTGCATGATTTTTTTATAGAAGGTAAGATAATATTCTGCCAATTCATCAAGGTCTGTTGCATATGTGTGTGCTGTATTGAAGTTATTGAAGTAAATTGACAGGCAAATATCAATAGGGTTTCTTTCACAATGAATGATTTTTGCTTCAGGGAATAGCGCTTTAATTAATCCCACGTGTTGGAAGTTATGTGGCATTTTATCGGTTACAAAATTAACGCCACTGGATAATTTTGCAGATAAATGAAGGTATGACTTTGCATGGGCTATTACATTATCTGATCTAAGAATTTCACTTAGTTGCTGTTCTTTCGTATCAGTTTGGTAGTTTTTTACTATATCGGCTGCAATCTCATTCATGTAATGCAATTCGCCTGCGCCGTATACATCAGGGTGGCTTGAAATTATTGATTCAACCAGCGTGGTTCCTGAGCGAGGCATGCCAATAATGAATATAGGGTTGTGATTATTGTCTGTAGTATTTTTTAGTTTTTCAATTTCATCACGAGTATACAAATTTGTGATTAAATTAAAAGAACGATTAGCTTGTTCCCTGTCAAAATTGTATGGTTGCAGATCATTTGCTAATTTGTAGTAGTTAAATGCGTCATCATAGTTACCAATGTCGTCCGATAGCTTGCCTGCAAGAAAATAGAGCTCGGATTTAGCGATTGCACCTATCGCTTTATTTTTGGTAGCTATATTGATGTTTTGTATAGCGTATGACTGTTTTTTTAATTTTCGGCTAAGTTCACCAAACGCCTTTGCGATATAGATATTGCCGGGGTCACTTTCAACAAGAGGTGTAATGTTTTCTATGGCTTGTTCAAAATCTCCTTTTCTTTCCAGTAGTAAAATTATATTACACTGTATTTCTATATTATCTGGTTCAATATTTAATGCTGTTTTATATGCATCCATCGCCGTGTCGTAGTCATTCCTGGCCATATAACTTAATGCCATATTAGAATAGGCTTCTGCATACCTGTTGTTTATCTGGATTGCGTGCCTGTATGTGTTTATGGCGTCATCGTAGAGATTGTCCAGGGCGTGAGTTTTTCCCAGGCCGACAATGGCTTCAACATAATTGTTATTTATATTTATCGCTACAGAGTAATGTTCTCTTGATTTTTTGATTTTCCCTTGTAGCAAATAAAGAGTGGCAATATTATGATGTGCAATTGAATAGTTTGGGTTTAAATCGAGGGCTTTCAGATAATGTGAAAGTGCGCCATCCCAGTCGCCTGATTTTTGCAGTATTGATGCATAATTATTGTGTATTTGAGCGGAGTTTGGAGATAGTGCTAAAGATTTTTCATAAAGTTCTTTTGCAGATGAGAAATTGTTTTCAGATTCATAGCATGATGCCAGGCAGTGTAAAGCAAAAGAATTCTTCTTATTGTATTTTATATAGTCCTGAATATATAAAATACTGTTTTTGTAATCGTTTGATTTGCCATATAAAACGCCGATGTTTAATAGTACTTCATAGTCATTGGTATTATTTTTATGGTATTTCTTTAGTATGTTTATTGCGTCGCTAAACTTCCCCTGTGCTTCGAGTACATGCGCTAGAGGTGTAGATGCTGAGCCTTTCATATCTTGAAGCTTGCAGGCTGATCTAAATGCGATTTCAGCCTCTTTAAATTTTCCTAGTTTACCCGCAATATTCCCCATATTAACGAGTACTTGAACATTATTTTTTTGCTGCTTGCATATTTTCTTATATGTAAGCAGAGCGTGCTCTAGCTCATTGTCTGCTATTTGGTTATTAGCTTTTTGAAATAAAATATTTATAGATGGGCTCATTGTAATATTTATACTGATATGAAAAAATGATTTATAACAAAATAAACCATTCAATAAAACTCATTGTAAATCAATGGGATGCGTGAATCTTATGGTTTTATTATGTGCCATTAAATATCGCTGCTGTCCCGTTAAGTACTTTGATTTTAGCAAGACGCCTACCTGTAGCAAGACTACATCGAAATTTGTTATTTTTAATACATGAAAATAAATGTCGCTACGATAGTGTCATCCTGACTGAAGTGCAGTGGAAGAATCTTAAGCCCCGTTTCATGCAGTATTCAAGATTTTTCCAATCCGCTACCGCTTCAGTCAAGATGACAGCGTTAAGTTAACGGGACAGTAGTGATAAATTATATATGAATTTTAAATTATTACTGTAATATCTTTGAATATTTCATAGGTATCAATAAGGACAGAGGAATAAAAAATCTTTATGCATCCCTTAATTTCCAGCGCATTTAATGATTTCTCTCGTGGTGATTACAATAAGGCACTAGATGCGGTGCTTTTGTATCTTAATGGCTCACCAGATGACATTGAAGCAAATATGTTATTAGCCGCTATTTACGCAACTAGAAAAGATTATAATAAAGTAATCGATGTGTGTAAGAGTGTATTAAAGCATGATGCTAGTAATGAACGTGCACTATATAATATCGCTGTAGCACATAAAATAAGCGGTAATTTTGATAAGTCGAAATCATATGTCGAAGAGTTATTGTCCTCCTCATCTCGACATATTCCAGCTAATTTACTATTTTTAGAGTTGTTATTACTTACAAACAATCATGATAGTGTTCCTGATCTTATAAAAAACCTTCAGAATCTGGCGATTAATGACAATAATGTAATGTTACAGGTAACGGGCTTGCTTGTTAATTACCGTTTATACAGCTTAGCTAAGAATATATTGGTTCGGTTTGATGAATCAATGATGCAAAACAAAAAGTTATTAAATGAAGTAAGACGATATCAAGCTCTGATTGCTTTTCATACAGGTATGTATGATGAATCAGAACAATACTTCATGATGAGTATCAAAAGTAATTCATATGTTGCTGAAAGTTACCATTATTTAGGTAATCTTTTTGATATACGTCTCGAATATCAAAAAGCAATAAAAGCATATCTATCAGTACTACAGTTCTCTCCGGGTTCTATGAGCACGCGTTTTAACCTGGCACTGCTTTATGAGAAAACGGCTAACTACTTTCAGGCGTTTAATGAACTTATTATATGTAAAGATGATTTTGAAACAAATGATCCTTATGTCTCTTTAATTAGAGTTATTGCAAAATTGGGCAAAGAGAGGGTATCTGATGTTGTTTTTAAACAGATCCTTGTTATTTTAAAAAATAAGAAACTAGATCCATTACCTTTGGCCAAGGTGACGTATGATAATCTTCTTAAGCGGCATGAATTCATTGCCTGTTTAATAAGGAAATCAAGAAAGCAAGGTTATACCTTTAGTTTAAAGAATAAAGATGTCGCATTATTAAATAGCTGTAATATCTTAAATTTATATCTTGCGAACATATCGAATACTGGTTTTGAGTTTGAAGGTTTTATCCGGCTACTTCGATACAATATGTTGCGTTGCGTAATACAGGAGAAAGATTTTGATTACTCCATTGAATTGTGTAGCTCTCTGGCTATTCAGTGCTTTAAATCTGGCTACGTGTACATGGTTTCTGAAGATGAAAAAAAGTATCTGGATGAGCTCATATCATCAATTGTTGATAGAAAATTAACTGATGATTTAGATGTAAGGCATGTTGCTGTTTTGGCAATGTATCAACCTGTGTTTAGTTTATATAGTAGCATTCCTGATAATATCGAGAAAAGATCGGTTTCGCCAGCTTATGGTGAAATGATAAATCAGCAGTATTCTAATATATTAGATGAAATTAAAATAAAGAAGAAGTTGTGTGTTGATACCATGATAGCTGATGAGACCTCTACATTAGTGAGAGCAATGTATGAAAACAACCCATACCCCGTTTGGGATCGGATAAATGTACAGATTCCACGTGGAATTAACCATACGATCAATGATGTTTCAAATACATTTGATTTTCGTTTAAACAATAATTCTCTGTCAGTTTTAATTGCTGGGTGCGGTACTGGTAAACATGCAATTCTTAATTCAATGCGAATAGAAAGCTCTGAAGTTCTGGCAATTGACCTAAGCTTATCGAGTCTGGCTTTTGCAAAACGCATGGCAAATTACTATGGAATAGATAGAATTGAATTTCAACAGTTAGATATTCTTAATGTTTCAGGCCTAGGCCGAAAATTTGACATAATAGAGTCTGTGGGTGTTTTGCATCATATGGAAGACACATATGAAGGCCTGAAAAGCTTGGTTTCAGTATTAAACAAAGGTGGCTTAATCAATATTGGTTTGTATAGTTCATTAGGAAGAAGGCATATACAGGCGGCTAAATTAAAATACCATAATAATGAATCGTTATTAACGGATACCGATATTCGTGATCGACGAAATTCTCTTATCATGGATGATGATGAAGATATGGTGAAAAATATTCTGAGTTTTTCTGAGTTTTATAAATTAAATGAATGTAGAGATTTAATATTCCATGAACATGAGTATAATTTTTCACTTACTGAAATTAAATCAATGTTAAATAGTTTGGATTTAGAGTTTGTTGGTTTTGAATTTACCGATATGGATATTAAGCGAGAATATCAATTGCGATTTCCACATGACACGAAGTTAACTGATCTTGATAAGTGGGCGGTTTTTGAGGAAGAAAAACCGGATATTTTTTCCAGTATGTATGTTTTCTGGTGTTGTAAAAATTAAAGTTCTGGTTCATTAGAAATAAATTATGTCAATAAAATTAAAAAAGAATGAACTCAAGATTCTACTGCAACAAAATAAAATGGTAGAAGCCAATAAACTTAGTACTGAACTTTGTCGTATTTTGCCAAAAAATATTGATATTTGGTTAATGTCAGCAAGCATTAATGCGAGCCTGGGCAACATGGACAGGGTTATTGAATGTTGTCATTATGTTATAAAATTACAGCCTGACCACTTGCTGGCACATTATAACCTCGGGCTGGCATATCACACTCTAGGGGATTTTTCTTCTGCGGAAATTTTTTTTAATGCAACTTTAAAACTTGATCCTAATATGTATAAAGCACGTGTTGCATTAGGATATGCAATGATAGCACTCGGTCGGCCGGAAGAAGCGATTAAATTGTATCATGAGTTGTTAAGTGGGTCAGCTATAAAGCATCTGGATATAGCTTTAAGTGCTAACATAAACTTAAGTCTTGCGCTTAATGCAAAAAGGTGCTTTGTTGAAGCCGAACAGGCATGTAGACTAGCTCTGGCTATAGAACCAAAATCTATAGAGGCGTTAAATAATCTTGGCGAAGCATTAAAAGAGCAGGGCAAATTAAATGATGCTGTTGATGCGTTTAGGACCGCCGTATCTATTAATCCTGATTTTTCAGTTGCACACTCAAATTATTTATTGAATGTTAATTATTTAACAGATATTGACCTTAATCAAGTGTATTTAGAATATGTAAAGTGGGGTGAGAGTCATGCTGTTTCTTATGCCGCTGGTAAACATAAACATTCTGATTGTGGCTCTGACTCTGAAAAACGTCTTCGTATTGGGTATGTTTCACCTGATTTTCGTGCGCATTCTGTTATTCTTTTTATTGCGGGTGTTGTCGAATCACATAACAGGGAAAATGTCGAAGTGTTCTGTTATTCGGATGTTAAATTACCGGATGCTTATACTCAAAAAATAAGTGAAACTTCTGATCATTGGCGTGAAACAAGCCAGCTCAGTCATGAGCAACTTGCATTATTAATTGCTAAAGATCGTATAGACATTCTTGTTGATTTAACTGGCCATACGGCAAATAATCGATTAATGACTTTTGCGCGAAAACCTGCGCCGATCCAGGTTACATGGTTGGGTTATCCGAACACAACCGGTTTAAAGGCAATTGATTACCGGTTCACTGATAGATGGGCTGATCCTCCTGGCATGAGTGACCAGTTAAACACCGAAACCTTAATTCGTATCTCTAATGGTTTTCTTTGTTACGCGCCAATAAGTGACAGTCCGCCGATAAGTGATTTGCCAATGACAGAAAGTGGCTTTATTACTTTTGCCAGCTTTAATAATAGTTCAAAGATAAATGTTGATGTAATTAAGCTATGGTCATCAATCTTAAGTGGCGTGAAAGGGTCAAAATTGATATTAAAATCTCCGCAATTTACTGATCCTGTTATAAAACAACGTTATTTAGCATTATTTGAAAGTAATGGTATTGATTCATCGCGTATAGAAATATATGGGTATATCGCATCAACAATTGAGCATTTAGCTATTTATCAGAAAGTTGATGTAGGGCTTGATCCTTTTCCTTACAATGGAACAACCACAACATGTGAAGCATTATGGATGGGGATTCCTGTCGTTGTTCTTACAGGCAATAGTCATGTAAGCCGTGTTGGTGTTAGCTTGTTAAGTAATGTTGGGTTAACTGAGTTTGTAGCTGAAACTAAAGATGAATATATACGGATTTGTAGTAATCTAGCGAAGTCCCCTGAAAAATTGTTAGAAATTAGAAAAGGAATGCGATCACGCATGGAAAACTCATCGTTGCTTGATATAGATGGTTTTGTTAGTGATATTGAAAGTGAATATAGAAATATGTGGCGTACATTTTGTAAGTCCTGATGACTAGAAGTCTATAGGGGGAAATACTTGATCATTATTTATTAATAGCGTTGATAAGTGGTGTGATAAAGTTCTGGTAGTTTTTCCACCGGTTGGTAGAGGTTTTATACATCGGTTTTCGAACCTGATTGTAGCTTGGTGTGTTCACTGTTCTTTTATTTTTGTAAAAATGCAGGCACTCGTCCTGCCATTCTAAATTCAGGTAATTTAATAAAGATTTAATGTTTTCTTCAGGGCTATCCAGAAGTGATTCATATTGTATATTATAAATATCGCTGCTGTAGCTGGTTTCCCAGAATGACATTAAATCTTTGTACAAATTGTAATAGTGGCCTAAATTATTTAAGTCGCTTGCATATGGGTGATTAGTATTAAAATTATGAAAATAGATAGAAAGGCATGTGTCTAGTGGATTTCTTGAACAGTGTATGATTTTACAATTCTTAAATAATTTTTTTATTAAACCTACATAGATAAAATTATGAGGCATTTTATCTGTGCAATATTTAAATTCTTCTGAGTTTGTATCAATAGCTTTCAAGTATTCTTGCGCATAGATATTTAGCGTGTTTTCATCTATATTTTTCAAGTAATATGGGTATTTGTTTTTTTTTCGGTTGGATATTTTATTGGAAATATCGGAAATATATGTAAGTTCACCTGCTCCATAAATATCACTGTGGCTAGCTAAAATCTGCTCTACTAAAGATGTCCCCGATCTTGGCATGCCAATTATAAAAACAGGTTTATGTGATGGATTGTTGGAAACTGGTGGTTTTATAGATTCATCAGTGCTGAAGAAATATTTTATACTTTGAAAATATTTTTTATCGACTGTAATATTATATTTCGTATTTCCAGAGTTATTGGCAGACTTATAGTTTTTAAATGCAGAGTTGTAATTCATTTTCTTATCGTATAAATCTGCAAGTGTAAAGTGTAGTTCACGCGTGTCAGTGGCGGCTAAATGTTTATTCATAAGGCAGCTTTTTATTAACTTTATGCCTTCTTCCTCTGCACCTAAGCGACTGCAAAGTTTTCCATAAATGAGAGCAATGTCAGTTTGTACTGGTGTTATATCGATAAGTGGTGTTATATATTTCATGGCGCGGCCATAATCACCCATTAATTCATAACAGCTAGCTATCGCAGAGTTGGGTTTGGAAGAAGTAATATCAAGTGTTGCAGCATTTTTATAATATGATATAGCTACTTTATAATTTCCCTGACTTTGTAGTATTGAACCAAGGTTGTAGTGCGTACTAAAATAGTTGTGATTGACGACCATGGCTTTATTAAGTAATGGTGTCGCGTTATTGTAGTCACATTTCTCTATATAGATAGATGCCAGGTTATTCAATGTAATATGATCATCCGGGTTTAACTTACAGGCTTCCAGATACAGTTTTTCAGCTTGTGTCGAATCTCCGAGGCTCTGATATATATTGCCTAGAGCATTTTTTGCATTACTGTTTTTGGGGTTAATGTTTAATGACTTTTTCAGTGATTTTACTGATTCAGACAGTTTTCCCAGGTGTTTTTGCGCTATGCCAAGATTATTCCATATTACATCAGAGGACTTGTTGAATCTCAACGCGTTTTTGAACAGTTTTTCTGCATTTTTATAATCACCTTCCTGACCATAAATTAATGCAAGGGCGTATGTAGACTCAATGCCAGGGTTAATACGATTTATCTGTTGATAAATACGTTTTGATTCCCTGATATTATTGTTTTGTAGATGTTTGTTAGCTTCTTGCAATAGATGTCTTATATCGTTCATCGTATGATATTAGCCTTGAAATTGATGATCTCAATAATTGTTATAAAATTTATACTTTAAAGTAAGCTGAGTATGAATTTATATTTGTTATTATATGAATAACGTGCTGACACGTCGTATACTACTAATCATGCACAACTTAAAAATATGGTACATATATCTTGAATAAAGAACAAATTATAGCATTAGTTCATAGTGGTGAATTCAAACTTGCAAAAACGAATTGCCTGAAATTGCTGAAAAAGCAGCCAGGTAATGCGGAACTTGTTTTCTTGCTAGGTAATATTAGCAATAGGACTGGTGACTACACAGAGGCAATCGAATGTTATTCCAAAGTAATTGAGATCAGACCTGATCTGCCAAGTGCTCATTATAATTTGGGCTGTGCATTTCGAAATATGGGGAAATTTGAAGTAGCAGTTAATTCAATAAAGAAGGCGGTTGAGTTACAACCCGATCTATTTGAAGCCTGGGATACATTAGGGCTTGTGTACAACCAGCTTAATATGTCACTTGAAGCTGTTCGGTGTCATAAGAATGCGCTTAGAATAAATCCAAATTATGCGTTAGCGGATGAGAATCTTGCTAAAGCTTATACTGTACTGGTACCTCAATGGCATTTTCCCATGATGAATGATCTCATTAGAAATGAAGCGTACAACAAGGCTTTGGCGCGTGTGGTAAATAATGGCTCAACTATTTTAGACATTGGTACCGGATCGGGTCTTTTATCAATGATGGCGGCGAAAGAAGGAGCGAAACATGTTTATGCGTGTGAAATGAATTCGCTTGTAGCTAATAAAGCTGTATCTATTATTAAAGCGAATAATTATGATGAGAAAATAACTGTTTTGAATAAAAAATCCACTGATATAAAAGTGGGTGTTGATCTTGCTGAAAAAGCTGACATTTTAGTTTCAGAGATACTGGATGTAGGCTTGTTGGCAGAGGGTGTTTTAACAACTGTGCAACACGCAAAAAATAACCTTTTGAAAGAGGGGGCGGTTGTTATACCTGAGGAAGCTGAAGTCTATGGTGTAATTATTGAAAGCCAGGATATCTATAACGAATACCATGTTGGACACGTATCAGGTTTTGATTTGTCTTTATTTAATGAATTTTCTGTAAAAGAATATATGCAGAAAAAAATTAATGATTTTAATCACAACGAGCTTACAGATATATTCAAATTATTTACTATTAAGCTTGATGGCAGTGAGGTCAAGCCCGAAAAAATAACCTTGAACGTACCTGTTTTAGTTGGTGGTGCTGCTCATGCGCTGGCATTTTGGTTTAAGGTAAAGCTGTGTGATGATATTTATTTAGATACCGGTCCACACGAAAATAGTTGTTGGATGCAAGCTGTAACATTGCAAGAGAATCCAATAAATTTCAAAAAAGGAGAGCAAGTTACAATTGATGCAAGCCATGATTGTAATCGAATATTGATTGAAGCAGTTACAACATAATTCATTATCGTTACCACTCACGGTTGTCACTCTGCTTTGCAAAGATTTTTCAGTCAATGTAACGGGTGTTTTATAGGCCTGTATAGCCAGTGTTGTCGGCTTTTTTTACATGTTAAAGTTTCTACAAGGTGTTTTTGTTGTGTTTGTTACTATGTTCTTGATTTTAATGTGATTTAAATATTTGGCGCAAATAATGCATTAATATTTCCGAAATAACCTATTATCAATTAAGTAAAGTGTTTAATAAAAAGCAATCGGAGTTTATAGTAATGGGGTCAGACGATAATAATAAATATAATGGTTCTG
>CAZHEA010000046.1:0-24835 GCA_964531165.1 uncultured Thiotrichaceae bacterium | reverse complement strand
GAATATGAGCTATATAAAAGGAGAAGGATACATCAGACCAATGAGTTAGGAAACTCTGATATTTTATAAAAGGCAGGTCTATGACGACACAAAACGGTCAAAATGACACATCTCTGGTTGAAGCTTACAACCAGATGATGTCCAGAGTGCGCGACAGCATTGACAATGCGGAAGCTCACGCCATACCCACACTACAAAAAGCCATTGAGCAGGCACGGGATCAGGCCATCCACTTAGGCGAAGTCAGCCTGGAGGATGCTGAAGAAATTGGCAACTATATCAAACGCGATATTAATGATGCAGCGGAATATCTGATGGAAACCAGCCATGAATTCAGTGAATGGCTAATGCTGGATATTAATATTATTGAGCAGAAAGTGCTGGAGCTATTTTTATCCGTTGCGGATAAAACCCGTATAGAGCTTGAACAATTATCCCGCGGCACAGGTAAAGCACAACACACCTCTGATATGAGGATGCAGAACAACGAATACAAAAGCGGTGAAATTACCGGACCCGGCACACTGATTTGCAAGCAATGCCAGAAGATAATTCAGTTCAACACCACGAATAGCATTCCACTTTGCAGCCAGTGCGGTGAACAGTATTTCAAAAGAGCCGAGCCTTAATGGCTCAGCTCCTGAAGCTACAACAATTTAACTATTGCCTGCTCTTTCAATGCTGAGTCTTCACTTATCATTATGACAGGCCGGAATATCTACCGGCATAATCGACACCTGTTGAACATATAGGCCGGCTTAACCACACCGTGTAAAGGCGCTCCCATGAATTATCATATCCACATTGAGGTTAGTTTGTGATGAATGCAGCTCAACTCATAGAAAAAACCAATCAAACCCATAGAAAATAGAAAATAGCATCAAACAATAAAATCATGCAATATAAGCATATTATTAATTACCGATGTGATTATCATGAAAAAAACAACCTCTTTGCTGTTCGTGTCTTTACTTTCATTTCAGGTCCAGGCCAGCAACTGGAAAGCGCTTCCCGAAACCCCGCCAACGCCGGCAGACAACCCGACAACCTATGCAAAAGTGCAACTGGGCAAAATGCTATTTATGGACCCGCGATTTTCATCAACCGGCACCGTATCCTGCAATTCATGCCACAACATAATGGAAGGCGGCGATGACAGTCGAGCAGTATCCATGGGAGTTCACGGCAAAATCGGTGGCCGAAATGCACCTACGGTATGGAACTCAGCATTCCATTCGGTACAGTTCTGGGATGGCCGTGCCGCACTACTTGAAGATCAGGCGAAAGGCCCAGTAGCCAACCCGGTGGAAATGGGCATGAAAGATGTCGAAACCGCCATGGCACGAGTTAAACAAATTCCTGGCTATAAGTCCTTTTTCGAGCAGGCATTTGGCAAAAACAGCATGACCGTGGATAATGCAGCGAAAGCCGTTGCCGCCTTTGAGCGCACCTTAGTTACCCCTAACAGCCCCTACGACAAATATGTAAAGGGCCAGCACAGTGCTATGAGCAAACAACAGATTCGCGGCATGAGCAAGTTTGAATCAATTGGCTGCACAGCCTGTCATTCCGGCGCAGCATTTAATGGCGTAGCATTAGATAGCAACAGCCAGAACCTGGGTAAAGGCTCTTATGTTATGTTCCCGACATTTGCTAGTCCGTATATTGAACAGTACAAACTCAATGACGATAAAGGCCGTGAAGAAGCCACCGGAAAATCTGCAGATCGTAGCTTGTTCCGGGTGCCGACTTTGCGCAACATCACTGACACCGCACCGTACTTTCACAATGGCTCGGTCAATGACTTAAGTGAGGCTGTGAGAGTAATGGCCAAATCGCAATTGAATATTAAGCTGAACGAAAAAGATGTGAACGATATAGTGGCATTTCTGGGTGCACTAACCGGTGAATACCCACAGATCACCATGCCACGTTTACCGACAACGTCCGGAAAGAGCATTATTGCTGAGTAACTCGTTAATTCGAAATAACACCTCTGATTAAGCCGGGCTGCAATACCCCGACTTAATCAGATCTGCATCCACCGCCATAACTCGATCCCCTTCTTTTCTCCTGCGTCTGCTATAACAGAGAGTACACCCTTCAAATAACCCGATAATTCAAATCCATCACTCAAACAAAGTATTGAAAAAATATGCCCAACATTCATAATGGAAATATACGAATGACCGAGTGTATGACAATTCGATACTTTCACAAATGCCGGCGTTTTTTATCGCTGAACACCCTTGCTATTGTTATTTTTGCTATTGCACTGTGCCTGTTTCAGACAACTGCTTCGGCCGACCATAAAAGCTCACATAAGCTAGCAATCGCCGTGTTATACCCCACGGTAAACAAACAGTACAGCAACATGTTTGATGAGCTAGTTAGCGGCATCACGTCTGTACCAGGCTATACCGTACACACCTATCGAGTCAGCCGGAACACCCGCTCGGAAGACATTCAAAAATGGAGTGGAAGCCTGAATATAGCCGGCTATATTGCACTCGGCCAAACCACTTACAAACTGGTGGATACCCTGAACCGCTCTACCACTCATCCATTACCGATTATCGCCGGCGGCATGGTCGCGACTCCCCCCGGTATAAGCGGAATTAGTTTATCCGCCGACCCGGAAGCTTTTTTTCGAAAAACACAATTATTAAATCCGGATATTTCCCGTATCTTTTTTGTTCACAGCCTACGAAATAATGGCTGGCTTATTCCACGAGCTCGAGAAATAAGCAAACAATACGGCATTGAATTTGTACCATTACAGGTCAGCAATGTTAAACAGGCCACCCTTCAATATAATATTGTTTTACAGTCCATACGCCCGCGAACAGATGCCATCTGGATCCCACTGGATAATGTAGCGCCATTAGAGATTTTATTACCTGAAATATTGCAGGCGGCCTGGGAAAAGCATATTACTATTTTGTCAAACAACCTGCTTCACGTACGCCGTGGTGCACTGTTTGCACTCTACCCAGATCAATTTAAACAGGGCCGTCGTTTAGTTGCGTTACTGCAGCACCACATACTAAAACCGAAGATGAAGGCCGAACTCTATCCATCTGTCGATTTAAAAACAGCCGTCAATATACGTACCGCAAATCACCTGGATATGCGCTACACCCGAGAAATGAAAAAAAGTTTCGATCAGCTATACCCCGGCTTTCATTAAAACCAGACGTCAACTATAAAAAGATATGCTTTTAATTAATAAATTAACCAATAACTCCATCGGCACACAGTTGTTTGCCACCGTCACTATCGGTGTTTTTGTTTTATTAATTTCGGCTATCTACGCCAGCACCTGGGTAAGCAATCAACAAGTTCGTCAGCTGCTTATAAAACAAGCCAAACATGCCACCTTAAACTTAGCAAAGAATAGTCGACTGGCATTAATTTATGACAGCCCTGAAAATGCAAAGCGCGGAATTAGCTCAACCCTCGACACACCCGGAATTGTCAGCCTGTTTATTTACAGACCGGATCTTTCCGTTTTTTATCAGTCCAGCACTATCAGAGATATTGATACCTCAGGTATTAAGCTCAGTAAAAAACCCATACAGAAAGTTCGTATTCTTTACGAAGATAAAAGCAACTGGTACTTTTTTTCAGCGGTCATTATTAATGACAACAAAGACTCCATAGACAATCAGCTGTACAGTGAAACACTATCTAAAACCCAGCAACTTATAGGCTATGTCGTCGTTATCAGCAGCAAAGAAACCCTCGAGACCATCAGCAACGGCATACTATTATCGGTTTCTGTTATTGCATCAATTATTAGCCTGTTACTACTTCTGGCTTTGCAAATAATAATTAGCCGGATCACCCGGCCTTTGCATGATATTTCTGAGGTTATGAAAAAAGCACAAAAAGGCGAGTACCTGCCACACACTTCAAAAAGAGGTCCGCTTGAGGTTCAATATATAACCAGCACTTACAACAGGATGATTAGCGCGCTCGAAGAAAGAGATGAAGTTTTACGCCAGCAGAACTCCCAACTTGAAAAACAGGCCATGCACGATCATTTAACCGGCTTAACTAATCGCATTGGCTTTGAGAAACATTTAAACGCTGCACTACAAGAATGCAAAAAAACAAATGCCAAACACATACTCTTCTATATGGATCTGGATAAGTTTAAAATCGTTAACGACAGTTGCGGCCACAACGCCGGCGATGATTTATTAAAGGCAGTTTGCAAAATTTTTGAGGAACACGTCAGAAAAGACTCAGACATACTAGCACGTGTTGGCGGCGATGAATTTTCGATCATCTTAAAAAACTGCTCACTAAAAAAAGCCGAAGCCATTGGTAATGACATCTGCCAATCAATAGAACAATATCGTTTCCACTGGGATGACAGCACTTTCTCAATTGGCGTAAGCATTGGTATCGTACAAATAGACGGCACTGCCTGTAACTTGCACGAAGTCATTTCCAGAGCGGATAATGCATGCTACATAGCCAAAGAACACGGCAGAGGACAGATACACATCCTCAAAACTAACGACAGGGACCTGAAGATACTTTCTGGCGAAACGCAAATCGCCAGCGAAATAGTCGACCATCTTGACAACAATAAATTCACCTTATATTGCCAGCCTATACAAAACCTTGAAAACAATTCAAAAAAACAGCTGGAAATTCTATTGCGAATGACCGACAAGAACGGCGGCAACATTTCTCCGGATAAATTTATTTCATCTGCTGAAAGATATGACTTAATAACAAGAATTGATCAATGGGTTATCAAAAACACATTCAGGGAACTCAGCAATAACACACGTTTTTTAAATACCATTGAAAACTGCACGATCAACATAAACGGCAACTCACTTAAAGATGAAGCTTTTTTTACATACATCGAAGACCAACTCATCGAATTTGAAATACCTGGACATAAAATATGCTTTGAAATAACCGAAGCCACAACACTAAACAACACGATACAGGCAAACTCATTTATTAACCATATCCACCAACTTGGCTGCACCATTTCACTCGATGACTTTATATGTAACTCATCGTCTTTTTCTCACATTAAAAACATTAGAATTGACTATTTGAAAATTCACGGCGACTTTTTTAAAGACATTACAAATAACCCTGTAAACAGGGAAATGGCAAAATCAATTAATGAAATTTCTCATATTTTAAACATTAAAACCATTGCTGAACACATTGAAGACAACGCCAGCTTAAATGAAGCCATTGCTATCGGCATCGATTACGCCCAGGGTATTGAAATTGATAAACCAGAACCCTTAACTGATTTTATCCGCTGCACAAATCAATCCTTATGAAATTATTTTTTACAAAATTTTTCGCATTTATTTTACTCGGCCACCTATACTCATTAAACAGTTTTGCCAATATGGCAAACGAAGATGAAACCATGCAATTAGTTTATGGCAATGAACGCATGGTATCCATTGCCACAGGCAACGAACAATTACTTTACAAGGCACCGGCTATTGCATCGGTAATTACTCGCCACGACATCGAAAACTCATCTGCAAAAAGTTTAAATGAATTGCTCGAAATAGTTCCAGGCCTCCATATTTCTGAAGATTATTTTTCCGGTAATGCGGTGTATAGTATGCGCGGTTTTTTCAGAGACCCGGATGCCGGCATGGTATTCATGATTAACGGCACAGCAATTAATACCCTGAAAAATGGCTCACGTTTTTCGGCTTTTCAAATGCCCTTGAATAACATTGAACAAATTGAAATCATCCGCGGCCCGGGATCAGCCGTTTATGGTGCCGACGCCTTTGTCGGTGCAATCAATATTATTACTCGCCGTCAAAGCAGTGGCCAGGAGTTCGGCGTGCAGGGTGGTTCATTTTCTAACCAGAGTGCATGGCTGCAAAATAATTTTCAACTGGGCAACTGGCAAAGTCACATTTCGTTGCAATATCAGTCTGCCGGTAAAGATAAAGATCGCATTATTAAAAATGATTTGCAGAGTTTTTTAGATAATCAAAGCGCCACCAATGCAACTCTGACGCCAACCGCACTGGACACTTCATACAATGCACTGGACATGGAATTAAACTTTTCCAACAATCACTGGAATATAAATCAGTGGCTGTGGATGAACAAAAATCAGGCTAATGGGCACGGCATTCCCGCACTGGATACGATTGACCCGAGCGGCCAACTCGATAGTCAGGCCAGCTTATCCACCGTTGAATACGCAAATGATGATATCGCTACCCACTGGTCATTAAATTTACGCCTGTCATATTTAAACTACACCACTGATCGCGAACAATATTTACTGCCTGCTGGCAGTATTGCACCCATTGGTGATGACGGTAATATTTTTACCAGCGGTATACGCAGCGTTAGTTTTTCAACCGGCATGATTAACGTCAACAACAGCCGCGAACAGCAAAGCCAATTTGATATCACCAGTTTTTATTATGGTTGGCAGAAACACAATGTACGCATATCCGGTGGTTATCAATTACAGAAATATTCCGCTGACGAAGCACGCAACTTCGGGCCGGGGGTACTCGATTCCGGGCAGACCGCAGCACCGGCGCAACCCACCAATATTAATAATGCAGACGATTTGTCGCTGCCCGACGGGCAACGCAAAATATTTTATTTTTCACTGCAGGATGAATGGAGTTTTAGCCCCGACTGGGCCCTTACCACCGGTGTGCGTTACGATGATTATTCGGATTTCGGCAACACCACCAACCCGCGCATTGCACTGGTTTGGCAAACCAGTTACACCCTCAGTACCAAGTTGCTTTACGGTCGCGCCTTTCGCGCACCGGTGTATAAAGAACTGAATTTACAAAACCAGCTGGGCTTTAATGGCAACCAGAACCTGCAACCGGAAACCATTGATACTTTAGAGCTGGCTCTGGATTATCGCCCCAACGAAAAACTCCGCAGCAGCCTGAGCTTTTTTGCCCATCGCGCAAAAGATTTAATTTTCGCCATTGAAGACACCCAGACACTCAACACCTTTACCTACGAAAATCGTGGCACTCAGGAAGGCTATGGCATTGAGGCAGAAGCCAACTGGCAGCTAAGCGCGTCGGTTAATCTCACAGGAAACTACGCCTACCAATACAATAAATTAGTTGAAGCCGGCATTGAAGCACCCTACGCACCCGGCCACCAGTTTTATGCCCGTATGATCTGGAAAATCAGCCCTTTCTGGACCCTTGCCCCTGAACTCTACTTTATCGGTTCGCGCCCCCGGGCACTAACCGAAACCCGAGCACCGGTTAGCGATAACACCCGCCTCGACCTGATGTTGAAATATCAGGATTACTATACAAACTGGGATGCCAGCCTGCGCATACGTAATTTACTGAATAACGATTTAAAAGAACCCGGCAATGGCAATAACAGCATTACCGGAGGCGCGGCTCTGGCTGATGACATCCCGCTGGAAAGCATACGTATTATGGCGGAATTCCGCTACTTTATACCCCGTTAACAACCACTAATCGGAAAGCCGTACCCCTATCCGAATGGAGAATAGATTAAACATGCAAAATTGGTTAAATTTACAACACAGTGTCAACTTTGACGCACTAAAAAATGACTCAACGACAAACCATTTCAATACAGGTTTATAGAGACATAATTAGATGCATCACCTGCTTAAACACGTTGCGATTTTACAACTGCTATTAATTCCGCTGACCAGTCTCGCCAGTAATACCGGTATTCCCGGATATTCACAAAATGCAACCGGCACCAGCTCCTGCCATAATTGCCACACCGTATCTAATTTTACCAATAGCAGTAGCACGCTGATGAGTGGCAACACAACCCTCATTGCCGGCACCACCGGCACGTATACATTCAAACTCATCGCGCCTCGAGCGACCAGCTCAAACTATGGCGGCTTTAATATTTCATCTTCCAACGGCACACTGATATCCACCAATGGCGAAACCACCATTATTAACAGCGAGCTGGTACAAAGTGGTCGCAAACTTGCTACCGATACCGGCAGCAGCTTTGATGTTGAGTGGACATTTGACTGGCAGGCCCCGGCCGTTACCGGCACAACCACTCTGTTCGCCTGCGCCCTGCCGGTTAATGGTGATGGTGATGATAATCCTACAGGGGAGCACAGCACTCTGGATGGCCGTGTGGCCTGCACCACCTTTAATATTCAGATTCAACAGGCGCCGACTGCTCAGGCTGGTAATAACCAAACCGTGACCGAAGGCGACGCTGTCAGTCTGGATGGTGGTGCATCAACGGATACGGATGGCACGATTAATAGCTATTTGTGGCAGCAACTGTCCGGCACAACCGCAATATTGAGTGGTGAAAATACCGTAAGTGCCAGCTTGTCTGCACCTGTGGTCGCAGCCAACACCACTGATGAGCTGGTCTTTCAGCTCATCGTGACTGATAACGACGGGCTTAGCGACAGCTCCAACCTCAGCATATTTGTACAGGATGCCCTGGTGTCCAATATTGCCCCTAATGCAGATGCCGGCGTTGACCAGAGCATCAATGAGAACACACTGGTGACTTTAAGCGCCTCCGGCTCAACCGACGATGGCAGTATTGCGGCCTATTTATGGCAGCAAACCGCCGGTATCAACAGCGTCACCTTAAGCGACACCAGCAGTGTCTCGCCCTCCTTTACCGCTCCGCTGGTAGATGCCAGTAACGACACACTTATTTTTCAGGTCACAGTTACCGATGACCTCGGCGTCCAGTCAACCGCCAGCGTCAATGTCACTGTCAATGACGTTGACACTCCACCCACGGCAGTTATTAGCGATACTTCGGGAGCCCTCATCAGCACGCTAAACAACAACATCACTGTCACCCTGTACGGTAACTTTTCCAGCGACCCGGAAGGCCCCATTATGGGATACAGCTGGAGCCAGATTGCCGGCAGCCCTATTGTTAACCCCGGCGTCAGCAATGCCAGCAGTTTTACCTTCACCACCCCGGATGACAACACCAATAGCATCGATATTCAGCTGACAGTAACCGGTGACGAAGGTATCGTGCAGTCATCGGTCACCACCTCTTTTACCCTGCAGAATCAGGCCCCGGTAGCAAATACCGGTGTCGATCAACTGGTTAATGAAACCGATGCGGTCACTCTGGATGCCACCGCATCCACCGACGCGGACGGCCTTATTGTCGATTACGCCTGGCTGCAACTCTCCGGCTCCAGCGCAACGCTGATTAATGCAAATACCGACACAGCAAGCTTTAACGCCCCAAATGTACCGATTAACACCACCAATGAACTGATTTTTCAGCTGACTGTCACCGACAACTACGGCTTAACCGATGTCAGCACAAGCAGCATATTTGTTCAGGATGCTTTAATCACCAATGTCATACCCATCGCAGATGCGGGCACCGACCAGGTCGTTAATGAAGGCAGTACAGTCAATATTAGTGCTACAGCATCCACTGACGACGGTACCATTGTCGCCTATTTATGGGAGCAAACCGCAGGCACTAACACTATTACACTGTTTGATAACACCGCCATCGACACCAGTTTCATCGCCCCCACCCTCGTTGCCGCTGGCAGTAGCGACACCATTACGCTAAAACTAACGGTAACCGATGACTTAGGCGTGCAGGCCAGCACCACGTTAAACATCAGTGTTAATGATGTCGATACCCCACCGGTTGCCAGCATCACCGATAACATTGGTAATGTGATTGACACTATTATTAATAATAATGGTGTCACCCTATACGGCAATTTTTCCAGTGATGCGGATGGCCCGATTAGCGCTTACAGCTGGAGCCAGACCAATGGCCCCGGCATTATTAACCCGGCAGTCAACAATCAAAGCAGCTTCAGTTTTAGCACCCCTGACAGCCCCGGCAGTGTGATTGATATTCAACTCACCGTCACCGGCGATGAGGGCAGCGCACAAAATTCAATAATCGTATCCCTCGCCCTCAACAATCCGCCGGTTGTTGCCGCCGGTGCAGACCAGACCGTCACCGAAGGCGATGCCATCAGCCTTAATGGCAGCACCTCATTTGATGCAGATGGGAGTATTGTCAGTTATTTGTGGGAACAGTTATCCGGTCCGGCTGCCGGCCCCATCAGCAATGCCAACACTGCAATCGCCAGCTTCAATGCACCTGCGGTTGCCAGCAACACCACCGCAGAACAAATTTTTAGATTGACCGCGACAGATAACAGCGGCTTCAGCAGCTCCGATATCAGCAGCATTTTTGTGCGTGATGTACTGGTAGCTAACTTAGCCCCGATTGCAGATGCGGGCGCCAATCAAAGCATCAATGAAAACACACTAGTAACACTCAATGGCAGTGCATCTACAGACGATGGCACAATTGTCAGTTACCTGTGGGTGCAAACCGCCGGCACCAACACAATTACACTGGATAATGACAGTAGCATCACCCCCACATTTACCAGCCCGTTGGTTAGCAATACAGGCGATAACATTACCTTTCAGTTAACCGTAACCGATAACTTCGCCGTGCAATCCAGCAGCTCGGTTAATATTGTTATCAATGATGTAGACACTCCACCGGTGGCCTTTATCAGCGATGCATCCGGCACACTGATAACCAGCATCAGCAATAATACGCAGGTGACTTTATACGCTACTTTTTCCAATGATGTCGATGGACCCATTACAGCTTATCGCTGGAGCCAAACCGCCGGGTTGCCGATTATTAATCCCGGCAGCAACACACTAAACAGTTTTACATTTATCGCACCTAATGATGCGGGCAATAACATTAGCATTGAGCTAACCGTAACCGGCGATGAAGGCAGCATAGAAAACACCGTTAGCGTTAATCTAAGCTTAAATAATTTATCACCGCTGGTAGACAGCGGTGCAGATACCAGCGTTATGGAAGGTAATGTAATTGAACTACACGGTATTGTCAGCGACGTAAACAATGACTTAAGCCATGTGCAATGGCGGCAAATAAACTGTGCAGATAGCTGCATTCTTACAACTACGGATATTGCACTGCCACTGATAAGCAACCAGGCCAATGTGAATTTACTGACACCGCCGGTATCCGCACAGAACAGCGGCGAAGTACTGGAGTTTGAACTAACCGCCACCGATAACAGCGGCTTAAGCACAAGTTCTGTGACAAAAATTACGGTTAATGACAATGGCATTACCGGCTTCCCTGACGACGCAACTACCTTTACCAGCTTTAATGGTTTACCAATGGCAATTTCAATAAAACCGGTTAACCCGAACATCACCGCCACCATCAATATTTTATTACCTCAGGACAATAATATTATTCTTGATAATGACAACCGGCCTTTAAGTTTTCCCTATGAATTAGTCGACGTCGAAATAAGCCTGAGTGAACCCGGTACAGTACTGGTCACTTATTATTTTCCGCAAGCCATTGAGAATGATTTTGATTATTACCAGTACCTGAATACCGTTGGCTGGATAAACACATCTGCAGCCAGAGACTTTGATAACTTAGTTTTCAATCCGATTACCGGCTGGGCGGAAACCAGCGAAGAAGTCGAGTTTAGTGCTGACCGGAAAAGTGTCATCATATTACTTACCGATGGCGGCCCCAGCGACATGAACCCTGCACAAAAAATTATTTCAAATAATGCCGGCATCGGTAAAAACATCGCCACCACAAACACCCAGCAGGGAGCAAGCGGCGCAATGAACCCGCTAGCGATTTTATTATTTTGGCTATTATTTTACCTGCGTAAAAAAGCAGTTACCCAACACCGGGTTATTAAAAAATCATATCCATAAACTGCTTTACAGTTTGCTTGTCAGGGCGGCTTTGCATTTTATAGTCAACGTGCTGTGAATGATCTTTGCTCTCATGCAGAATAATTCCCCACATTGACTCAATACGATTAGGTAAAAACGAATAACGCACATCAATAACAAAGTTCGGATCATTTTCACTGAGGGCTAAAAAATCACTGGAAAACCAGCGAAAACGCTCTATATCTTTGGCCTGCTGACTGCTCGGCTCCAGCCATAAAAAGTCACGTTTAACATTTAACTTTTGCACCGACATACCCGCAATAAACTCCGCAGTCCATAATAACCTAACTGCATCAACATAATAACGACCGTCATACTCATACAATGTTTTCCAGACATGCCGGTTAGCGAAGCTCGGCTTAACATGTACCCGTTCTAACACGTGTCCTCTTTGCTGCGCCACTAACTGCAACATATCTTGCGCTCGAGTTTTTTGCACCAGCCCCAGACTTAAGAACAATACTGCATAAATAAAACTTAAGCGTGCATATAAAACCTGTTTTTTAATAACCGCCATTAAAATTAAGACCAGAACCGGTAATGTAAAAAACGGATCAATGATTGAAACGGTATTCCACCCTATTCGTTGATTAGAAAAAGGCCAGAACAATTGAGTGCCATAAGATGTACAGGCATCCAGTAACCCATGTGTCGCGAACCCCAAAAAGGCAAACAGATAAACCTGCTTAAATGAAAGCTGCACTTTTGCAAATGGATAAAAAACCAGCGCACAGATCAATGCGCCGAACGGAATAAAAATCAACGAATGACTGAACTGCCGGTGAAATTCCAGAAACAACAAGGGATCACTGGAAGAACGAATAACCACATCAAGATCAGGCGCCATACCCGCCAATGCGCCAATCAGCAAAGCACTTAATTGCTTTGACCGGTCTGCTGCAAATGACTGCGAAAGTCCGGCGCCTAAAACGGCCTGAGATAAAGGATCCATTATTTGGCTTTTAAACTCAAAGGCAGCTTCAACTTCGAGTTTTTCACATCTTCAAGCTCATTAGACAGGTGCAAATTACTGTCAAGAAGATAAATATTTGCTGATGCAACCTTACCGGTTTCAATAAGATATTGTTGAATAATGTCAGCCCGCCGCTTCGCTAACAACAAGTACTCTGCCTGAGTAACTTCGGTTTTATTCAGCACCACAATTAATGACTTATCAAAAATCATCTGAGCCTGTTGTTTAGCCGTTAAAGTATGTTTTTTCGGTAATAGATCATTTGCGGATAACTGCGTCAGTTGTTCGTAATAGTCAACAATCTCATCCTTATCATCTGCACTTATGTTTACCGATAACGATAGCGGTTTTAATTTTAGTTTTTTACGCACGGTTAAATATGCCATTTCATCATGATCAACCAGCGACGAAGTCACACCCCGAATTTCCAGATGCAATTCGGGGCGCTGCAACAATGCTTTAGCTAGTATATCCAGTTTGCTTTTCTCTGCTACTGCAAGCTCGGCGCTGTTAGCTGAAAAAACAATATAGTCCAGGCCTTCATCATCAGCCCCCGCGAGATTGGCAAGTGCCTTAAACGGTGAACTCACGATGCCGACAATCAGGTTGCCCAACGCACCCCAGATCAGACTGCTATACTGAAAATCCGGATCATTAATATTGCCACGAATCGGCAGATTAAAATCAATCACCCCGTTTGAGTCTTTGAGTAATGACAACGCAAAATTCACCGGTAAGCTGGTGGCAGATTCACTGTCAGTTGTCTCGCCGAGAGTTAACTGATCCAGTATTACCCGGTTTTCTGCCACCAGGATATTTTTCGATAATTTATAATTTAAATCGAGACTTAACTTTCCTTTATCAATTTTATATCCGGCAAACTTTCCGCTATAAGGCGTGAAGGTAGTTAACTCGATACCTTTAAACTGCATTTCAATTTCAGTAAATTTGTCTTTAATTAACGGATTAATATCGCCCTTTATCGTCACCGGCGCATACTTATCCACCTTGCCTTTCAAATCGACACTGGCTTTACTCTGCAAGTTTGAAGATAATCCGCGAATATTGCCTTTAAGATTATAAATGCCCGCCTTGAAATTAGGTGATAGCGAACTGTCCGAGAAATCCATCTTTGCATCATTAATTCGAATGTTTTTTATCTCAGCCTGAAATGCTTTTTTATTATCTGACCTAAGTTTATTTACTGAGGACTTATCTACCGGGGGTTTATCAGCAGCTACATCAATCATCAACTTTTGTATATTGGTATTTCCACCATCATTAATAACCAGACGTAAATACGGTTTATCCAAGGTGATATCCGCCACCTTAAATTTTTGCAGCGGATACTCAAAGGAGAAATCATCAATCGATAGTTTATTCCAGCTCAGAAATTTTTCTTTTAATTTTTTATCGCGCATATTGAATGACGAGACATTAACCTCACCTTTAACCAACAGCTCAGGCGTGGTTTTTGATGCATCTATACTGATATCCAGGTCAGCCCCAAGCTGCCCATCTAAAATATCTGCACGCATCGTTTTATTAATATAGGACTGATAACCCTTTAATGCGATTGAATGCGCCTGCATATTCAATTCAATCTGTTTCAAAACAGGCTTAACCTTACCCTTTATATCAATCACACCTTTATTATTTAATTTAAGTGACAACACAATGTCCGCCACGTCATCGGTAAACGGCTTAAGGTTAAGAATTTCGACCAACGCGAATTTCAGATCATGAGTCGTCGCCGGCATAACCGACTCATCCAGAATGGTCACTCTGGTATTCATATTTGCAATTTTCGCTATACTGATATCCCAGGGCTGAGATACCTCATCAGCCGCATCGCTCTGGCTTGCTGCACTCATATTTTGCAGCACAAACAAATCCCCGAAGCCTATCCGGGTATCCTTATCCCTGACAATATTTACCGAAACATTTTCAGTTAGTACGGCATTAATATCGGCTTTTCGATTAAACAAATTCAGCTCAGCCACATCTACACTCAGTAACTTCCAGCCGAGAACTTTATGATTATCCTTGCGCTGAACATCAAGATCGCTGATTGATGCCAGCATATTTTCAATAACAAACTCGGAAGTGTTTTCAGATAGCTGAAACTGATAATCGGTTTTTAACTTGAGGTTTCCGCTATCAATCTTCACCCGCATCTGATTTTGAAAATACTCGGACACCACCATTAAATCACCCAGCAGTTCAAAATGGCCCTTTGACTTTAATGGCGACAGACTAAACTCACCCTGCCAGTCAATCGTTGTGCCGCGTAATGTTTGCGCTTTAATACGGTGCAAATTTCCATCACCGGGACGCGTTGAAAAATCATCCAGTGAAATACTCACATCCTCAAGCTGACTCTCAAATTTTTCAGCTCTATTACGGTCTTCAAAATACACGGCACCATCAACATACCTGAATTTAGTTACTGCAACCGGCCAGCTTTCTTTCTCAGACGGCTCTGATTCTCCGCTATCACCTGAAAACTTAGTGATTAAATCATCAAAATTAAACCCTGCTGATTCCAGTTTGATGACTTTCATTGCCGGTCTGATAATACTCAGCTCATCAAATGCAATTTCCTGTTTAAATAAACCCAGTGCATTAAAGTTAACAATCAGGCTATCAAACCCGAACAACTGTTCAGTGTGTTTGCCTGATACGGACAATGCATTAAACTTTACCGCCAAAGAAAACGGGTTTATTTTCATAGACTTTAATGTAACCGGCCTATCCAGCTGTTCAGATAATGTTTCAATAATTAGCGGCTGAACAATCATCGGCAACAGCACAAACCCGAACAGCGCATAAACACCAACAGCTAGCGCCGAATAAGTTAATCGTTTTGCTGTTTTATTTAATGCACTAAATTTTTGCCACATATTCATGTTCAATCATCTCATTAATTTTTTCGATATAAAAAAATCAGGATAGCTAAGCCTGATATTATAAGTAAATAGTTAGCCCACAAAACATAAGGTGTAGCACCTTTATACGCCTGCACTTCAGCGGTAATAACATGTCGCTTAAACTGTGGAGCCATTTGCAATACATCGCCATTTCGGTCAATAACAGATGACACACCGGTATTGGTTACCCTTAACATAACCCGCCCGCTTTCCAGTGCACGCATGCGTGCAATTTGATGGTGCTGCCAGGGCTGTGATGAGTTTTCAAACCATGCGTCGTTACTTACATTAACCAGTAATGTCGCCTCTGGCAGATCCAGTAGCACGCTCCGGTCAAAAGCATCTTCAAAGCAAATGCTCAGACCAATTTTCTGACCTGCTGCCGTAATTAATGGCTGAACATCTTCACCATTATCAATATCAGACATGGGTATATCCACCCACTTTGCAAAAAAACCCAGCAACGGCCGCAATGGAAAGTACTCTCCCAACGGCACCAGGTGACGCTTCAAATATATCTGCTCATCCAGTGTGATCATCGAATTATAATAACGCTGTGCAACAACATCACGGGTAAATAACCCTAACATAACATCTGTATTAGTAGCCTTCGCCTCAGCGGCCAGTTGTTCCAGGTAATAAGGAACCCTGCTTTTAAATCCGGGAACCGCTGTTTCCGGCCAGATAATTAAATCACTGTCCCAGTGCTTCTGCGTGAGCTCACGATACATTTGCAATGTCGGCCGGTAGTTTTGTTTCTTCCATTTTTCCGCCTGCGGAATATTGCCCTGTATCATGCTCACGGTAATCGGCTCATCGACTGCTTCTGTCCAGTTAATTAGCCCCAGTAAAAAACCTGCTAAATAAATTATTGCGATAATCGGCAACGTTAATTTCAATTGCCTGTTAACAATATTAACTGCCAGTAAACCGGCAACAATCGTTACCATTAGGCCGACACCCAGACCACCAATGAGTGGAGCATAACCTGCGAGATAGGTATCTATTTGCGCTATGCCGACTTGTACCCATGGGAAACCAGTCAAAAAATAACCTCGCAACCAATCAAACAACATCCAGCTAAATGGATATACCAGCACCAGCATTTTAAAGGCTGTAGTTTTTATAAATCGATTAGATAAGTAAAAAGCCAGCGCTGGAAATAACGCCATATAGGCTGACAACAACACAATAGTTATTATCGCCACCGGTGCGGGCATACCACCATGGAAATGCAGGCTGTAATATAGCCAGTAAATGCCATGTATAAACCAGCCTAAACCAAATAGGTAGCCACGCCTGAAGGCAATTGAAGGCTTTTGTTGCCAGCATGAAAAAAAGATAAAGGCGATAACCGGAAACTGTAACCAGAAATAATCATACGGCGCGAAGCTTAATGGTAATAATGCCCCACAAACCAGTGACAGAATTTCTAACATATAAAATGGATTTTTCTGAATTTTTTTTATCTCAATCATCGCTGATGTTCCGTTAATTTTTTATATATTAGCTGTAGGTATAAAGACAATAGATAAGACATGTAAGCAATCAACCTCTACCAGAACTTTTCCGGATACTGGTGCCGAAAACAACGGCAAGCTGAAGCTAATAGGACGGCCTGAAAGTTATTCATAATTGCTTTGAAATGACGGCTTAGTTATTTTTAACTATGTCATTATGAAACAGTTATTATCTGCTTTTTCACTACAGCTTAAAACCACTCGTTAACCGCAACGCTTAGTCACTGCTTCTGTGTTCTTCTTCCGGCAATATAGTCAACTGTAAATGTTTTATTCGACGACTGTCTGAACTTAACACTTTAAATAAATACCGGCCCACTGTTATCGACTCGCCACGTTTAGGCATATGCCCGAGATGTTTCATTAACATACCTGCCAGCGTATCAGATTCATCCTCGTTAAATGTGCTTTCAAAAAACTCATTAAACTCATCCAGGGGAGTCAGGGCTTTAACCGAATAACGGTTAACGCCCATACGACGAATATTGCCAACCGCTTCTATATCATGTTCATCATCAATTTCACCGACAATTTGTTCCAGCACATCTTCAATTGTCACCAGACCGGCGACACCACCATATTCATCAATGACAATTGCCATGTGATTTCTACTGGCCCTGAAATCTTTTAGTAATACATTCAGGCGTTTACTCTCCGGCACAAACACCGCCTGACGCAAAACATCTTTTATATCGAAACTTTTTCGCGCCCCTTCATCGACATAACGCAGCAGATCTTTTGCTAATAAAACACCTTCTATTTCATCACGGCTTTCACCGATTACCGGAAATCGCGAATGCCCGGATTCATTCACAACCGGCAGCATATCTTCGTAAGCAGTATCTTCCGAAAGTATTACCATATGTGAACGCGGAATCATAATATCGCGCACCTGAATTTCAGAAACCTGTAGCACGCCTTCAATCATATTCAGCGCATCCATATCCAATAACTCACGCTTTTCTGATGCCTGCAACACCTCAACTAATTCCTGCTTGTTTTGTGGCATTTCAAGAAAAATACGGCTGAGTTTTTCAAGCAGATTTAGCCTTGTTTTTTTGAGCGAGTCGTTCATGATTTTTGTTCCGTCATTGACGTGTGTTCGGTGTGAATTAAATAAGGATCGATAAAACCGAGTTGCTGCATAATCTCTGTTTCCAGCGTTTCCATTACTTCGGCCTGTGCGTTTTCAATATGATCGAAGCCCTGCAAATGCAGCATGCCATGTATCAGCATATGCGCCCAGTGAGACTCCAGTGTTTTTTGTTGCTGACGAGCTTCACTGACAACCACTTCAGCACAGATAGCTAAATCACCCAGCATGATTTCCTCCTGCTGCATCTCAGCCAGCAACTCTGCCGGTATATCTATATCCATAGGAAAAGACAAAACATTGGTGGGTTTGTTTTTACCTCGATAATCCAAATTCAGCTGCTGGCTTTCCGCCGCACTGACAATGCGTAAACTGAGAATCGGCTGTTCGCTATCGGCACCCTGCCAGGCTGCCTGCGCCCATTTTTGCAGCAAGCTACTCGGCGGAGGTTCTTCTATTGATTCCGATAGATCATCGGCAATTTGAATATCGAGCTGTACAGACATTAGCGACTCGAACCCCGCTTAAATTTATCCGTATTAGCATCATCGGGGTATTTTGCTTCGTGCGAATCGTAAGCCTTAACAATGCGTTTCACCATCGGGTGGCGCACCACATCACGGGGCTGAAAAAAGGTCATGGAAATATCATCAATATCTTTCAACACATCAATCGCATGGCGCAAACCGGAACCCGTACCACGGGGCAAATCTATCTGCGTCACATCACCGGTAATCACGGCGGTGGATCCAAAACCAATACGGGTTAAAAACATTTTCATTTGCTCGCGGGTAGTATTCTGCGCTTCATCTAAAATAATAAACGCATCATTTAGCGTACGTCCACGCATATAAGCCAGCGGTGCAATTTCAATAATATTACGTTCGATTAATTTTGCGACTCGCTCGAAACCCATCATTTCATAAAGTGCATCGTACATGGGGCGTAAATACGGGTCGATTTTCTGAGCTAAATCACCGGGTAAAAAACCCAGTCGCTCACCCGCTTCTACTGCGGGCCTCACTAACAATAAACGCCGTACACTTTCTTCTTCGAGCGCAGCCACGGCACAGGCGACGGCCAGATAAGTTTTGCCGGTTCCCGCCGGTCCAATACCAAAACTTAAATCATGGGTTTGAATACTTTTTAAATAAGAAACCTGATTCGGCCCGCGCCCTTTAATAACCTCTTTGCGCAAACGCAAACTCCACTGACTGGCATCCAGCTCTAAATCATCAGCCATTTTCTGCAGCCCCGACTCCTGCATTTGCAGATGCACATGATTAGCTGTAAGCGGCTGATCTTTAGTGCAATGATACAGATCTTTTAAAATGTCACCGGCAATATTCACATTACCGGCATCGCCAATAATCTGAAAATGGTGACTACGATTATTAATTTCCACCCCGAGGCGAATTTCAATCAGATGCAAATGCTCATTCATCGGACCGCACAAATTCGCCAGTCGTTGGTTATCTGCAGGTGTGAGTTCTATATCCAGACTTTCTGTCATAATTTTATTATAGTATTTTTTAGTATTAGATTCAGGCAGCTATTAAACAGCCAGACGGGCGCGATCAACTTCAGCAATTTCAATAAACTCACCTTGTAAAGAGTTTGAGAATGCTTCGGTTATTTTGACATCAACAAAGTGACCGATTAAACGCTCAGCTCCGTCAAAGTTAACGATGCGATTATTTTCAGTGCGCCCTGCCATTTGCTTCGGATCTTTTTTCGAAGGGCGCTCCACTAAAATGGTTTGTACCGTACTTTCCATTGATTGTGAAATTTCCAGCGCCATTTCATTGATGCGTTTTTGTAGTCGGGCAAGACGATCTTTTTTAGTTTGCATCGGCACATTGTCATCTAATGACGCAGCCGGCGTGCCGGGACGCGCAGAATAAACAAAACTGTAGGAGTGATCAAAACCAATTTCTTCAATCAGCTGCATAGTCTGCTCAAAATCAGCATCGGTTTCACCGGGAAAGCCAATAATGAAGTCTGACGAAACGGTTAAGCCGGGACGAGTCTCACGTAACCTGCGAATTTTCGATTTATACTCTATTGCCATATGACCGCGTTTCATTGCCGCCAGTACTCTGTCGGAACCACTCTGCACCGGCAGGTGCACAAAAGTCACCAGCTCCGGCACTTCCGCATAGGCCTGTATTAATGAGTCTGAAAATTCCACCGGGTGGGAGGTGGTAAAACGGATGCGATCAATACCCTCAACCGCCGCAACGTAATTAATTAACAGCGCTAAATCCGCCATTACGCCGTCATGCATTTCGCCCAGATAGGCATTTACATTCTGTCCGAGTAAATTAATTTCCCGTACACCCTGACGTGCCAGTTGTGCCACTTCATTTAATACATCATCAAATGGCCGGGAAATTTCTTCTCCCCGGGTATAGGGCACCACGCAAAAAGTGCAGTATTTACTGCAACCTTCCATAATGGAAACAAAAGCGCTGGGGCCATCCGATTTAGGGGCGGGTAGATTATCGAATTTTTCGATTTCCGGAAATGAAATATCAACCACAGGCTTATGATTAATATCTACCCCCTTCACCATTTCCGGCAAACGATGCAGCGTTTGCGGGCCGAACACCATATCCACATGCGGCGCGCGTTTACGAATCGCCGCACCTTCCTGAGACGCAACACAGCCACCCACACCAATCACCAGGTTTGGATTATCCTGCTTCCAGTGCTTCCATTTTCCCAATAAAGAGAAAACTTTTTCCTGCGCCTTTTCCCTGATCGAACAGGTATTTAGCAGCAGAATGTCCGCTTCTTCCGGGGTATCGACTTCGATAATATCTTCTGAATCCGCCAGCACATCGTGCATTTTCGCAGAGTCATATTCATTCATCTGACAGCCGAAGGTTTTGATATAGAGTTTGCGCGCCATAAAACTTGTAGTATGCCTGTGGTTTTTATTGCAAAGGAACCGGCGATTTTACCACTATCTGAGGAAAAAGCCCAAGACATGACAAAATTACAACCATGTGAATTCATACAGCGCGACCCGGTTAAACGCAACAAACATGATATGTTTTATAATTATTGCGTAATAACCAGCAAACTAAGATAACAGGGAGGTGGCTCAGCGAGTCATCCACATCGCTTCCTGTAACTGATAAAATCAGGATACGTTATGACTCGTTTAACTCTTTAATACTGCCTGCTGTCTTTAATACTGCCCCGCAGCATCGACAGCCCCTGTCATTCTGACATTTCAATCCAGATTAAATTTTAATCAGAAGCTGATCATAAATACTCAGGGTGTCACCGCCAGTGATGTAATAGATGCCATTTACGGTGTCGGTAGCGATGCCAACGACCTGAAAATGGGATCACAGGTGAAACCCTTGCATTGGGCCTGGGTTTCACCGGTATAGAAAATAACTTTCCCCCTTCCTTCAATACCCCAGCTATGGGATAGCTTTACTTTATTACCCACATTAAATAGATTTTTCGATCCGGCTAATTTTGATAGCTCCGAAGCAACCGGGAACCTCACTTCGGTACCGGCACCCGCAGCATTCTGGTTGTTTATTTCCGGGTTAATTGCTTTCGCGGGTTTCAAACGCAAAACATAAATTGATTATGTCTTTGAGAAGATCGATAAATAGCTTTCATCACAAAGCAAAAGGCCGTTAAAAATAACGGCCTTTTTATTTTATAAAAGCTTAATTCTTATCAGGGAGCGTGTGTCACCGAACCGTTTAATACCACACTACCCGTTGCCACATTCGCACTCACATCCGCCTCAACAAAAACCGTAACACTGGCGAGTGTTATAACATTGGTTGCGCTATTAAGACTAATACCCGAGCAGTCATTAACACTGCAATCAGTAACATACGTATACTCTGCATCTGTGTTCGTTCTGACAACATTGTAGCCAATAGAAATTGGCACACTATTGCCATCAAAGGACACCACAAGAATTCGACCAATACCTGACAGCACCGGAAAGCTTGCCTCCGCATCACCGAATATCGCAATCAGAATGCCAGCCCCGGGCTCATTTATTTGTCTTATAGTAGGTTCAAAACCATTTCCAATCACTGATGCATCTACACCGCTTACCGATACAGAACCGAAAGTTGTTGTACCACCGCCGCCATTATCTATTTCACCCGCAAGATCAAGTGCATCACTTGCATCACAGGCAGCGAGAATAGAAATAGAAGACACAAGAACTAGAAGTTTAAAAAGTTGACCTGAAATTATTTTTTTCATTTTTAATATTCCCTTTAATTTACATTAACTAACTGTTGTTATTTATCCTGCGCTTTATATATGCTTTATATATGCTTTATATATGCTTTATATATGCTTTATATATAAAGCGCAGGCATTTTATCTTGGATAGCCGGTTAAGTAAAACGCGCATTGATCACGAATATTTTTGAAAAATAACTTATCGATCAGCTGATCGCGAAACGACTCCTTCCTTCTCAGCACAACACCAATAAGCACATCACGGCCTTAGACCTTTAATATTTCTTGCGCACCCTTTGCCACAAATCGTAGCTGAGTGATGGCCTTTTCAGTTAGCAGCTTACGCTCCGCCGCATTGCTGTCCAACGCCTCGCCGCCTGCATTAAACACTAAAATCACCATTGCCTCCGCCTGCATTTTTGCAGCCTCCGCCGGGTAACTCTGGGTATGCTGAATATAATCGGCCAGCTCCACTACAAAATACTGCAATTCACGCGATACCGCTTTACGAAATGCCAGCGAAGTGCCGGAGCGCTCGCGCAACAATAGCCGAAACACATGGGGGCTGTTATGAATAAACTCCATAAAGGTCTCAACTGAAGTATTAATCACCAGCCCATGGCCACGCATTCGCTGCCGTGCCTTGCGCATTAGCTGGCGCAACGCGACACCGCCCTCATCCACCAGCGTCAGCCCCAGCTCCTCCATATCTTCAAAGTGACGGTAAAAAGACGTCGGTGCAATACCCGCCTCGCGAGTCACCTCACGAAGACTCAGGCTGGAATAGCTACGTTCCTGGCTCAACAACCTGAACGCCGCATCAATAATGGTGCGCCGTGTTTTCTCTTTTTGTTGTGCCCGGTTACCGCTCACCCTCACTCCCTATTCTTTATAAAGTCTTTATCATAAATCAAAATTAGCCTAACAATTGTAACGTTAATAACGGCTTTTTTATATAGATAGACTATACTTGGCAATATATTCAGCGTACACTTGTACGCAATAACTAGCAGCATCGGAAGAGTCATGTCTAAAAAATCACCCTCTGTATACCAACCCACAGGCAAGCCGGCACTGAACTGGCTGCCGATTAGCGTATTCAGCATCAGCGCCGCACTCACCCTGTTTGCTGTTCCATATTATGCATTCACCTATGGGTTCGATATTTGGCAAATTGCAGCTATGATTGGTGGTGTTGTTTTCTGCGAAATTTCCATTACCGCCGGTTATCACCGTCTCTGGTCACACCGGGCTTATGAGGCACACTGGTTAGTCCGGTTATTTTTTGCCATCGGTGGAACCTATGCCGTGCAAAACACCATATTGCACTGGTGCTCGGACCATCGCATTCATCACAATCATGTAGATGAAAACGACAAAGATCCCTACTCTGCCAAACGCGGCTTCTGGTATTCACATCTCGGATGGATGATTCGCGACTATAGTTTGAATCCGAATAAAGACCATGAGAACTGCAAAGACCTGAAAAAAGACCCGATTGTCATGTTTCAGCATAAGCACTATTTACCGTTAGTTTTAGGGCTGAATTTTGGCGCGCCGATTTTATTAGGATTATGGCATGGTGATCTGATTGGTATGATGTTACTAGCAGGTGTTGCACGACTATTTATTTCACATCACCTGACATTTTTTATTAATTCACTGGCTCACGTCTGGGGCACTCAGCCCTACTCCGATAAAAACACCTCGAAAGACAATCCGGTTATTGCCCTGCTGACTTTCGGTGAAGGCTATCATAACTATCATCATAGCTTTCAGCGCGATTACCGCAATGCGATTCACTGGTGGCAATATGACCCGACCAAGTGGTTAATTCGCAGCCTGAACTTTATTGGCCTGGCAAAAAATCTTTATCGCACACCGCTGGAGTACATCGAAAAAGAACGCGCCATTATGTTATTGAAAAACACCACCACCAAACTATCACAACGCCTGCATTCTGAAGCGTTAATACAACGCCTGCAGGAAGAGTACGACGTATTAATACATAAAATGAATGAGTTTGCCAAAGTTCGAAAACAGTTTATAGAGGCGCGCAAAAACGCAATGATTGAGCGCTGCGATCTGGACGCATTAAAACTCAAAGCTGAAACCATGAATGCACTATTTTTACAGCAAAAAAGAAACTGGTTAAACTTAAACGCCAGGATGGTGATGGCCTGACTGACACCGACTACAATCCGGTCAACAGCTTACCGCCTCAATACCTACGGCCATCTCTATTAATTGATTGCGCCCTTAATTAGATCTATTGCTAATGTTTT
>CAZHEA010000045.1:0-24899 GCA_964531165.1 uncultured Thiotrichaceae bacterium | reverse complement strand
CGATCGCCAATGCCACAGCCTTTACAAATATAGGCACCCATTAATAGTTCGTCTGCCACTGTTATGCCTCCGATTTCGCTACGCGATTAACAACCTGAATAGCTTTTAACGCACAAGCTGTTGCACTTTGAACCGCACGGTTCACATCCAGCGCATCAGATGCACAACCCGCAGCGAAGATTCCGCCATTGGTGCCATCGTTTTCAATATAACCATGCTCATTCACGCTTACATCACCGGGTAATGTAGAGACGTCAATGCTAGGCTCCATACCTACGGCTAATACAACCAGCTCATGCTCTGTCGCATAACGGTTATAACCTTCGGTATCGACACCCTGTAGCGTGGGGTTGTCGTTTTCGCCTAAAGTAATGTTAGCTACTTTAGATTTAATGAATGTTACGTTCTCATCCGCCTGCACGTTTTTGTAAAAATCTTCAAAACGGTCAATTGCGCGAATGTCGATGTAATAGATAGTGGACTTAGCATCAGCTGCAGATGCATAAGTCGTTTGCTTCAAGCTCGCCATGCAGCAAATACGTGAGCAATGCTTTAAGTAGTTACGGTCACGAGAACCGGCACATTGAATAAAAGCAATATCTTTGGCTTCTTTACCATCGGAAGGTCGTAGAATTTTTCCACCGGTTGGACCAGTTGGATCATTCATACGCTCAAACTCAACAGAAGTAATGACGTTTGCATAACGGTCATAACCATAAGGCTGAATCTTGTTTGCATCGAAAGGACGCCAGCCCGTTGCATAAACAACTGCGCCAACTTTAAGCTCAACCGTCTCTTCCGCCATGTCATAATCAATCGCACCAACCGGGCAAGCTGCTTTAGCTTTTTCCGCATCGTCGGTGCCAATCATCGCCGGCTCAATAACATAACGTTCAGGCAGTGCCATGCGGTGCGGTAAATATGCACCTTTATGCTTGCTTAAACCATAGTTATATTCGTCATCGAACTCAGCTTCAATTGCTTCGCCACAGGCACCACAGGCCGTGCATTTATCATTAACATAGCGTGGACTGATTTTCACAGATGCCGTGTAGTTACCTTCTTCACCGGTCAGCGATTCAACTTCCGCCAGAGTTAAGATTGTAATATTAGGGTTCATCTTGGTACGGCGCTGGTTTATTTCCAGGCCACATGTTGGGAAGCAAAGTTTGGGGAAGTACTTATAAAGTTGGGTAATTCTGCCACCCACATAAGCACGCTTTTCCACAAGTATTACTTGCTTGCCAGCTTCAGCAGCTTCAAGTGCAGTGGTCATACCACTTACACCGCCACCTACTACCAGGATAGTCTCATTAGTTGCGACTACATCCGTCATTGATATTCCTCCGAAGCGGATAGGTTATTTAAAATTCGTTAACGCGAATGGTTTGCGTTTAGCAATTCATTTGTCTACGAGCCACACTTACGCAGCCGTAGCCTATTTTTATGGCTTGTAAAGATACTCCTTTATAAAGAATATCTCTAGATAAATCAGGTAGTTTTAAATTGAAGTTTCCGATGTGCGAATAGAAAAGATTTATACGGATAAGTTTTTTTGATATTAATCAAACAATATTAGATTTGACTAATGGGCTTGTTTTCGTTAATGAGAATTATTAACATTTGATTTTGAAATCGATAGCTGAAAACTCATATTTAAATGAAACCATTTTGTTCGCCTAACTCACAGGCCAGGCACGTTTTATTCATATTTAATTATTCTGCTGACATTTACTCTGCGCCTGACAATCAGCCTTTTAAAATGTAATCTTATTATTACTACGCTTACCTTTATAATAAAGGCCTGTTTATAACCCAGCCCTAATACCCACAAGCTAAATAGCGGGTGTGAGCTTATTTGCACAAAAAGCGGCCATACAGGAAAAAACATGCTTCAAACAAACACCAACGCACCCGATTTCAAAACAGTTAATCAAAACAATGAATCCGTTAACTTAAGCAATTTTAAAAACCAGAAAAATGTTGTGCTGTATTTTTACCCTAAGGATGACACGCCTGGGTGCACCATAGAAGCCAACCAATTTACCGACCTGGTTAATGAGTTCACTCAGCATGACACTGTTATTCTAGGCGTAAGCAAAGACGACACAAATTCACATCAGGCCTTTATTAATAAATTTAATTTAAAAATAGATCTACTCGCCGATACTGACGGCAGCTTATGCGATGCGTATGGCGTGTGGCAGGAAAAAGAAAAAAACGGCGTGAAAAAAATGGGCATTGTGCGCTCGACTTTTATCATTAATAAATCAGGCAATTTAACCGACGTAGAATATGGTGTTGCCGCTGAAAGTCATGCCGCACGTGTACTACAAAAAATTAAAGCACTATAACCCACCATCCTTAAATTATGGACAATGCAAACGCATCCATAATTTAAGGTGCAATACAGCAGCACCATTCAAACGCCAGCTCTATAACGAGCCTTCAAAAAACCTGTTACAGCAACTCACTACACCCTACTAATACCTATGTATTATAGAAAACCACCTGTCTTTAGGGCATTATTTTATTCTGTCTAATATTTAATCAAATGAATAAAATACCAGTTGTTGAGGGAAAAACATGAAGATCAAATCCAGTACGCTAACGCAGTTTTTTTACACTTTTCTTATCAGTATTTTCATTACATCCTGCTCATCCGACTCATCCGATAGCAGCATAAACAGTGAGCCACCGGTGATTAATAACATCACGGTTTTTCAGGCCACTGATACAACTGTCACCTTAGAGTTTAATTTAAGAAAAACCGGCACGGTTTATTATGTAGTGCAACTAGGCGGCAGTGAACCCAGCACCGAGCAAATTAAAGACGGCACAGGCAATGGCGGCACCGTTGCCGACTCAGGCACTAGAGAGCTGAATGCCGGCATACGCCGCGCCAGTTTTTTAAATCTGACAAAATCAACAACTTATACCGCCTATGTTGTTGGCGAAGCGGCGGATGGTAGCCAAACAACCGTTGGCAGCATAGAAATCACCACACTTGCCGAACCCGTATTTCGTATTGTTGATGAAATACCATTACTGGAAAAAATCACCATACAGTACGAAACAGATCTTGCTGGACGGTTATTATACATGATACAAAAAGGTGGAATTACACCTTCCAAAGATCAGATTAAAAGAGGTTTGGGCAATGGCCTGGGTAGTGAAGTACTTTATTACAGTAATGTAAACGCCGATGTAGGACAGAATAATTTTATCGGGGTTAATAACTTAACCCCCGGTACTACCTACAAATTCTATCTTTACGTTGAAAACAGCAGTACTGGAGAATCAACTAAAGTCATCAGCACCAGCATCAAGACCTACTTAACCAATGACACAACCGAACCGGTTATTACTTTAAAAGGCTCCACCACACAAAACGTTATCGTTGGCGAGGCTTATGTAGAAGCAGGCGCAACTGCGCTGGATAACAGGGATGGCGACATCAGCGATAAAATCATTATTAACACTGCACGCCTGAACACAAATTTCGGCGGCACTTATAACGTCACCTACACGGTTACTGATTCATTTCAAAACACGGCTAGCGTCATACGCACCATCAACGTAATTGATAACAATAACCCACCGCCGGTTATTAACCTGGTGGGTGCTAACCCGCAAACTATTGAAGTGAACACCGCATACACAGAGCTCGGGGCGACTGCCAACGATGACAGTGATGGAAATATCACCGCCCAGATAAGCATTGATTCCAGCAATGTTAATACGGGAACCATTGGGAGCTATAGCGTGAGTTATAGCGTAACCGATTCGGCGCTTAATTCTGTAAACTTGACTCGAACGGTGAATGTTGTTGCGAAGAATATCGCGCCGGTCATTACGCTGCTGGGCACAAACCCTCAAACGATTTTACAAGGCAGCCCTTACGTTGAGCTCAATGCAAGCGCAGCAGATGACCTTGACGGCAATATCAGCAATCAGATTGTCATTAATGCTAATAATGTAAACACCGCAACACCGGGCACTTATCAGGTGAGCTATAGCGTTACAGATACCGGCGGCAAAACCAGTTCGGTGACACGAACAGTTAATATTACTGATGCGCCACCGGTAATCACCCTTCTGGGTGCAAACCCGCAGGTTATCGCCACCAATGATACTTATACTGAACTTAATGCAACGGCATCGGATGCAACAGATGGCGATATTACCAATCAAATAAGCATTGATTCCAGCGCTGTTAATACAGGAGCCACGGGGTCTTATAGCGTGAGTTATTCAGTAACCGATTCAGCACTTAATACGGTAAATATTTCACGGGTTGTAAATGTTGTTAATAATACCGCGCCTGTCATTAAGTTACTGGGTGAAAACCCGCAAACGATCCTGGTGAACACGGCTTACACTGAATTGAATGCCACGGCCACAGATGATTTTGATGGTGACCTTACGGCTCAAATAACCATTGATATCAGTAATGTAAACACCTCTGCCTCAGGCACTTATCAAGTGAGCTACAGTGTTACAGATTCAAATGGGGCAACTGGCACGGTGACACGTACCGTTAATGTAGTTGATACGCCGCCTGGGCCAAAACCGCAGGTGTCTTATGGTTTTGAACAGAGTTGCGCGATTATCGATAATCAAGTGACTTGTGTTGGTAGAGATAACCCCATAGGAACGGCAATAAAAGCCATTCCAGCATTAACAAATCCGCGGCAGGTTAGTGTAGGTCAGGCTCATGCCTGCGCACTGGATGATACCGGTGTTGTCTGCTGGGGAAGTAATGCAAACGGTCAGCTAAATGTACCCAGTTTATCCAACCCGGTTGAATTGGCATCGGGTGGCTTTATTAGCTGTGCGACAGATGATAGCGGTGTTGTTTGTTGGGGGGTTGTTAATTTCCTTGCTCCCAATGGACAAATAGCAAATGCAGACCTTAACCCCAGAAATTTAAGTTTAGGTGGCAACCGTGCGTGTTGGCTCAATGATAATGGCGTTTCCTGTGTTGGTAGATTCGATGGTACTTCATTAAATTACGGCCCTACCCCTGATTTAGTTAACCCGATTGACGTGGGTTCCGGGCCTGCCCATACCTGTGCAATTGATGATACTGGAGTGGTCTGTTGGGGGTCTGCATTTGATGGACAATGGGACCCGATGCCAACATTTAATAACCCGAAAAAAATTGCCAGTTCCTTTAGTAATCATTGTGTAATAGATGATGACGGTCTGTCTTGTTGGGGTACTTCTTTTAACGGATTAGAACTCATTGTTGATAACAGTTTTAGTTTATCCAGCTTAACCTTGGGGAGAACTGGCGGCGGCTGCGCTGAAGTGTCAGGCGATATCAAATGCTGGGCCTGGTTGTATGACAAGCGCAGTAATATATATTTTGAAATGCAGCCTGGCCCAGCGACCTCAGCAGCGGTTATTTCATATACAGGCACTCAAGGTTGCACTTTAGATGAAGGCGCTGTTGAGTGTTGGGGAGGGGGTGGTCAGGGCATTAATAATGTAACCGGGAACACATCAGGATCTGACTTTCATACGCTTGTTCCTCCGCTATCAAATCCGACCAAAATTAGCAGTGCCGGGGCAAGTGATTGCGCCATTGATGATAACGGTGTGACATGTTGGGGCGCGCAGCCTGTCAATAATCAAAGCTATACTGTCATTCAACCGACGCTTAGCAACCCAACTGAGATTTTTGGTGGCATGAGTGGTTGTGCTATTGATGATTCTGGTGTTACGTGTTGGGGAGGGACATTTGCTGTCGAATCCCTATCGTTGACAAATCCTGTTGAAATTTCGTCTGCTTGTGCCATTGATGATAGTGGGCTTAGCTGTTCTGGACCCACTTTTGGTATTGCGCAGATACCCGCAGGTTTGGTAAATCCTCATGGGTTATCTGAATATGCAAGTACCGCCTGTGTAATTGATGGAAGCGATGCTGTTTGTTGGGGGAGTAATCTTGGAGGCGTTGTTTCAGATAAACCGGCTCTTAGTAATCCCACCGACCTGAGTGTATCTCAGCTCAAAGCCTGTGCGGTAGATGATAACGGTGTTACATGTTGGGGTGCTAGATACAGAGATGGTGAAATCCCTAACCTAGTCAATCCTCGACAAGTAGAGCTATCAGGAAGCTTTGGTGTATGCGCTACTGATGATACTGGCGTTGTTTGTTGGTAGGAATATTATTACCAAAGAGGCGCATAAAGGGGCTGGGGCGAAATTTTAAACTTCACTCTGCCCCGGAACTTATTAATTACTGGAAAACGAAATGAGACCCATACTGCCATTAGCATTTCTTTTACTAAGCTCTATATTTGTATTAAGCGCCTGCTCACCACCCAGCTGCGATGAAATACTGGAAGATTATCTACAGGACAAGCAGGATGTGAGTGATAATAAAGGCGATGTGAATGATTACCACAAACTGACAAAAGAATATAATAAAAAATTCAAAGACAATGAATGTCGTGGGTATGCGACTCGTTAGTAATAAGGTAATGAAAGGGGTCGAATGAAAGGGGTCGGAGTCAAAACCAAAAACGCCATGACTTAATGTCATGGCGTTTTTGGTTTTGACTCCGACCCCGAAAGTTACCCCGAAAGTTTTGGTTTTGACTCCGACCCCGGAAGTTTCGACCCCGGAAGCTAGAAGCTAACCTCGGAAACTATGGCATCCCCACGGCTCACGAATTTAACTGATAATAAAACACCGCCGAGCCACCGATCACCACAACACAAAAAATCACAATTCCGAAAAACCAGATTTTAAAGCGCTTTAATCGTGCTTCTATTTCTTCACTTTCGTTTTCATTATCCATCATTAAAAACCGGGGTTACCACTTACCGGCTTTAACCGCGATACCCTGCGGATCTTTCGGGTTAAACCAGTCTAATTTTTCTTTCAGTGAAACCACCTCACCCACAATGATTAATGTCGGCGGCTCAAAGGTATGTGTCTTAAGCGTTTCTTCTAATGTATCCAATGTAGCAATAACCGTTTTCTGATCCGGCGTTGTGCCTTTCTGCACTAGCGCCACCGGCGTCGTTGGCGGCAAACCATGCGCCATCATTTCTTTGCATAAAGTGGGAGCGCCATGTAACCCCATATAGAAAACAACAGTCTGTTTAGGTTGCGCTAATGCTTTCCAGTTTAAATCAACCGTACCATCTTTCAGGTGACCGGTAACAAACACACAAGCCTGAGAGTAATCACGATGCGTTAACGGAATACCCGCATAAGATGCGCAACCCGCAGCGGCGGTAATTCCCGGCACGACCTGAAACGGAATACCTTCCTGCGCCAGTAATTCAATTTCTTCACCACCACGACCAAAAATAAACGGATCGCCACCTTTTAAACGCAATACACGCTTACCTTCTTTGGCTAAGCGCACCAGCAGTTCGTTGATATTTTCCTGCTGCATGGTGTGCTTGTCGCGAGCCTTACCCACGTAAATTAATTCCGCATCACGGCGTACAAGTTCACGTATTGCAGGTGATACTAAGCGGTCATACACCATCACATCACAAGACTGCATTAAACGTAAGGCACGAAAAGTTAATAAATCCGGGTCACCCGGACCGGCACCGACTAAATACACTTCACCCTGAAATTTCGGATTAGAATCCGCTGCATCAATGGCTTTTTGTAATGCTTCAGCCGCTTCATCCTCATGACCACTGTATACCCGGTCGGCTATGGTGCTATCTAATATCGACTCCCAGAATGCACGACGCTGATCGACATTGGTAAATTTGGCTTTTACTTTTTCTCTAAAATCGGAAACCAGTGCGCCCAGTCGACCATAAGCAGCAGGAATACAACCTTCGAGTTTGGTGCGAATCATACGCGCTAATACTGGCGATGCACCACCGGTGGAAATGGCAATTTGCACCGGTGAACGATCGACAATAGACGGCGTAATAAAGGAACATAATGCCGGATCATCTACCACATTCACTGGAATACCCCGTGCTTGCGCCAGTTCGGATACCCGTTTGTTAACATCACGCTTATCCGTCGCCGCTATTACCAGTACCGGTTGCTCAATATCTGCATCAACAAAATCACGGGCAACATGGGTCAACTTACCCTCATCATGCCAGTCTGCCAGCTCACGCGAAAGCTCGGGAGACACCACAGTAACAACGGATTGGGCTTTTAATAGTAAGGACACTTTACGAGCAGCCACTTCACCACCGCCAATAACGAGAGTCGGCTTTCGCTTGATATCAAAGAATATGGGGAAAAAATCCACTGGGATTCCTCAGAAATTAGGATTAACGGAGTATAGTAGTGAATGTTGATGAATGGGTCTATATCCCATAAGCAATGGGCATGAAAGGAGGAAAAATTTTCTATCTTAGCGGAGATTGTTTTAGTCTCACTAAATACAGCGCCCCCTCAATCACCCTTTTTCTATGGGGCAGTCTTAATCGCAGGGGTCGGAGTCATGCCCGACATAAACGCTGTTTTCTGAACGTTAATCTCAGGCATGACTCCGACCCCGATACATTATCTTGCCTTTATATATTTGCGTAAGTTAGCTTTCCTTTGCGGAAAAATATGCTGTTGCATTTCATCTACGCCATCAAGCTTCTAGTAATTTTTTCAGCTTGCCTTTTTTATCCAGTTTCGCCAGATCATCATAGCCACCCACATGCTTATCACCAATATAAATTTGCGGTACGGTATTTCGACGAGTTTCTTTTTCCATTGCTGCCCAGAGTTTTCTGTTAGCCCCTACATCAATCACCTGCATGGTTTTCACACCATATTTTTTCAACAGGGATTCCGCACGACGACAATAAGGACAGGAACGGGTTCGGTAGATACGGACTTTATTCATTGTTTGCTTTTAGTGAAAATGAACGGGACTAGTATTTTATCAGGTAACCATAAAACTTGCAGCCAGAGTACCGACAACTAACGTCCAACCATCCACCAACACAAACAACATCAGCTTAAAAGGTAATGAAATAATTAACGGCGACAACATCATCATACCCATTGCCATTAAGACACTGGCTACCACCAGATCAATAATCAGAAAAGGAATAAATAACATAAAACCAATCTGAAATGCAGTTTTTAATTCTGAGGTTAAAAATGATGGCATCAATACAGAAAACGGTACCGCCTCCGGTGAATCATAACCATCTTCTCCCGACAAACTGGCGAACAGCTGAATATCAGTTTCACGGGTTTGCTCAATCATAAACTTATGGAAAGGTTTTTTGAGTCGCTCAATCGCCACATCTGCAGAAATTTGTTCCGCAATATATGGCTGATAAGCATTTTCATAGGCCTGGGTAAATACCGGCGACATTATAAAAAAACTTAGAAACAAAGACAGACCAATCAGAATTTGATTAGAGGGCGTTTGCGCTGTACCCAAAGCCTGCCGCAAGATAGATAACACTATGATAATGCGCGTAAACGAAGTCATGGTTAATAACAGTGCCGGCAATACTGACAACACGGTCATAAACATCAGCACCTGCAATGACACCGAGTAGGACTTTCCGCCGGATGCGGTATCTTCAATCACTAATGCAGGTAAACCCGGCTCTGCAATGGCAGCAGCAGAAATAAAACATAGAATAACAATCAGAAAAACACGTTTGAATTTTAAAATCAGCTGACGGCAGCTGGTAAACGCTTTCATTTCCGGTTCGCCATTTCTGCATTTAGCTTTGCTTCAAATGATTGCGCATCTATTTTTACACTGTTGTCGCCCAATACATGTAATGTCTGTATATGCCCGGGCGTCACCCCTACCAGCAATCGCTGGTTATCCACTTCAATTAAAATTGCTTTTTCTCTGGTTCCTAAAGATATCCCGCCCAGCACTTTCATATCTACAAGATTATTATTAGGCAAATGTGCATATTTTTTTAACACCCAGGCTAGTCCTAAAATAAGTGCAACAACAACAATCAAACCCATTGCCATGTTTAAAGCACCCATAATTGAAAAAGCATCCGCGGATGTGGTTTTTAAACTTTCTTTTTCAGCGAATGCCGTAACGGGAAAAAATATAAGAGGAGTGATGAGACAGTTTAAAAATTTAATCATAATATTATGTGTATAAAATACAGACTCCATCAACATAATCTAAAAAATACAGATGTAATTTTGTTCGCACGATGTCAAACCTGTTTAATATAACCGGGCTTTAATCGATACGCCTAAGAGATCATTATTTAAGCTTTTTCACCCGTTCTGCCGGGCTGATGATATCGGTCAAACGAATGCCAAACTTTTCATTCACCACCACCACTTCGCCCCGCGCAATTAATGTGCCGTTAACAAGCACATCCATTGGCTCACCGGCTAAACGCTCCAGCTCAACCACCGAGCCCTGGTTTAATTGCAGTAAATTACGAATGCTGATTTTTGTGCGCCCGATTTCCATTGATAAATTAACCGGAATATCCAGCACCACATCCAGGTTAACATCTGAACCCGGCGTGCTTGAATCTGTCAGTTCATCAAAGCCAGCCGTACTTGCAGGCTCCGCCGATGCATCCGTCGCTTCAGACTCTGCCTGTTCATTCAGTGCATCGGCCCACGGATCTTCTTCTGCTTCAGTGTTTTCTTCATCGCTCATAACTTAACTCTCATTTTCATCGCTTTCAGAAATAAAATTTAAATCGGGGCGCGACACCCGTTCATTAATTTTTATTGCCGCATTGCCTCTGGACACACCCAGTGTTCCGCGAAACATCGGAATTTCCTCCGCCGCCAGAATCACCTGATCCGGCATATCAAATGGAATAACATCTCCCACCTTTAAGTCATTTACATCTGATAAATTAATTTCTATCTCTGTTAACTGACTTCGCACTTCTACTTTTGATTCAAATATTTCATCACGTAACGACAAACGCCAGCGATCATCAATTTCAGACATATCCGACTGCACACCGGCATCCAGTAAATCTCGAATCGGTTCAACCATTGAATAGGGAAAGGTAACGTGTAAATCGCCACCGCCACCTTCCAGATCGACGCGAAAAGTGCTCACCACCACCACTTCAGTCGGACTTACGATATTAGCCAGATGCGGATTCACTTCCGATGACTGATATTCGAATTTTAAGGGTTTAATCGGTTTCCAGGCATCTTCTAAGTCGCCAAAAAGCTGTTCCAGTAACATACTAATGACACGTTGCTCAGTCGGTGTAAATTCTCGACCTTCAATTTTATTGTAGAAGCGTCCTTCACCACCAAAAAAATTATCAACAACAATAAAAACCAGTTTCGGATCTATAACAAATAGTGCAGTGCCTTTTAAGGGCTCGACCTTAATCATATTTAAACTGGTAGGGACATATAAGCTGTGAACATACTCGGCAAATTTCATCATTTGCACCCCACCCACAGAAATTTCAGCCTGTCGGCGTAGCATATTAAACATACTGACCCGGAAATTACGCGCAAAGCGTTCGTTAATCATTTCCAGCGTGGGCAATCGCCCGCGCACAATCCGTTCCTGGGAGTTAAAATCAAATGAACGGGCCGAGCCATCGTGTAAGTCTTCGTCTTCTGTTTCAACATCACCATCGTCTACCCCGTGTAAAAGGGCATCGATTTCATCCTGACTTAAAACATCTGCTGTTGCCATAAATTATTCTTCTAACATTTGGTTAACGCAATCTAAAATTACTGCATTACAAAACTGGTAAAATAAAGCGCTTCGATAGAACTGGGGGCGCCCACATCTTTAAGTACACTCTGCATGACTTCAATCGCTTCGCGACTTAAAGCACGTTTACCTTCACGGGTGTTAATTTCATGGTACTGTTTGCCGCCGAGTAACAGCAATAACTCATTTCTGATCGCGGGCATATGGGTTTTAAGTGCCGATTCTACGGTATTATCATAAGTCATTATCTGAATATCAACCTGCAGAAAAGCCACCTGCTCCTGATTTTCAAAATTCACCACAAACGCCGGGTGCAATGGAACATAAATAGGCGTGCCTCTGGATTTTTTTGATTTAGTGCTCTCAACGGCTTCCTCGCCATCGAGCATTTCACTATCGGCCACATCCGCAGAATCGTCTCCATCACTCAAGAAGTAATAAGCCGCCCCGCCACCTATCGCAATAAGCAATAACAAGCCATTCACCAGCAAAATGATTTTCATCATTCCGCCCTTTTTCTCTTCAACTTCTTCAGTTATCTCTTCGTCAGCCATTAAGCTTCCCCTGTAATATTGATTAGAAATGCAAAGACCGTGCCGCTATTATCCAAAACTGTCTTAAAATAAGCAGACCGGTACCATTTAAATTTTTAATACCACTTTAAGCATAGTATTAAATCATTTAATTTCAATAAGATAGATCGTTATCTCATAAAATACTCATAAAATCAGCAATAGCTATAAATGCTTTGTTAATGTATAAATATTAAGGACTTATATTTATAAAAGTAACGGGTAAATATTCAATTCGTCAGACAATTGGCCGATAAGGTAAACAACGATTATATGTTTGCCAAAAAACTGTCACCTGAGATTTTATGATTAATATTCCGCCGATAAAGCAAAGCTCAAACATTAAAGCTGAGGTTATTCCTGAGCTCACCCGCACATGGAAAGTCGGACAGATACTTAATGCCACCACTCAGCGTGGCGGCAAGGCTTTATCTGAGGTTCTGCTGCAGGTTGGACAATATACACTGACAACAAAAACACCGGTTGCACTGCAAACAGGTCAGGAAGTTAAGTTACTGATCAAATCACTGGAGACACCGCAAAGTGATAGCACGCAACTCAGACTACCACTGCTCAGTATTGTTGAAATTAAACCCGCAACGACCCGAACCGGTGAACTGATCGCACTCAAACTGCGTCAATTTATTGCAGTACAGCAATCATTTACCCAATTGCAGCATACTGCAGTTAAGCTATTAACGGCCCCTCAGGTAGATAGACAGGCAGATACGCACTTAAGTACGACGTTAAAAACATTACTCAGTAATCTTCAGCAATCAATACAAATCAATAGTCACAGCATTCAACCCGCACAATTAAAACAGCAGCTTCTCAATAGTGGTATTTTTTACGAATCAAAAATTCTCAACGCTACGACTAAAGATAACGCCACTGGCACTATCAGCAGCAAACTAAACCGGGATTTTAAATTCCAGCTACTCTCACTCAAAGCTGAATTAGCAAAGTTAGTTCCTGCACAGGACTCATCGCAACCGGTAAAGTTAAATACTCAGCAGCTGCAGACGCTACAGTCCGCAATAAAACAATCAGCCAGCAATTTTAATCCAAACAAAGTCAGTGAGCTAGCCGGTCAACTGCTTAGTCTACTACCCAAAACATCGCTGACACAGCTGGTTAATCTACTTAACGGACAAGGAGCAGATACCACTAGTAGTAATGAAACTCAGTCATTAGCTAAATTGCTCAACATTAGTTTACAACAAGCCGGTAGTCAGCCTAAGGTACAGCTACTGGCTGAACTGGAATTTCATTTACAGATGCTTGAACTATCACAACAAGTTGATCAGTCAATCAGTAAAATCACCAGCCTACAGCTACAGCCACTTTTGCAGGCCAGTGGTAAAGAGTCAGACAACCTGGTGTTATTATTATTTAACCTGATGTTTAAAGATGCACGCGAGCATTTTGATATCGATTTCAGAATACAGCAGGATGAAAAAAAACACGACCCCGCTGATGAAAGCTGGACCCTAACGCTGAGCTTTAATTTTAAGCGGCTTGGAAAAGTTCAATCAAAAGTCCATTTGCTTGGCGATCAAATTTCCAGTGTCTTCTACGCTGAACTTTCAACAACAGCGGATAAAATACAAACCTTATTACCCCTACTCGAATCTGCTCTAACAGAAGCCGGCCTGATAGTTAACAATCTGGCCGTTGAAAACAGGCTACTAAATAACCGGCCGTTTATAAGTAAACAAGTTAACCTGCTGGATGAAAACGCATGAAACCATCAACCCCAATTGCCGTGGCACTGGAATATGATGGTGACAACCCTCCCATTGTTAATGCCCGTGGAACTGGCCCGATTGCCGATGAAATTATAAAAATTGCTAAGCAGCATAGCATCCCGTTACAACAGGATAGCGAACTCATTGAAGTGCTTTCTGACTTAAAACCAGGCGATGAGATTCCAGAAAACCTCTACCGCAGCATTGCGGAAATTATTGCTTTCGCTTATATTTTAACGGGTAAATTCCCCAAAAACTGGAAATCATAAATAGCACTTCTATGATCGATTCAAAAAACCTGACATCACAGCTGCAACAATGGTCATGTGAAGACATCTACTTTTCAGGCAATGAATACTTTGATGATATTATTAGTAATATTCAACAGGCTAAGCAATCTGTTTATATTGAATGCTACATATTTAATCAGGATAAACTCGGAAACAGAATTATTTCAGCACTGACTGACGCGGCCCGAAACGGACTTGAAGTCAAACTTATTATTGATGGTTATGGCTCTCTTAACTGGGATGCACAACAACTTTCCAGGCTGACAGATACCGGTGTTCAGGTGAAAATATTTCACCCACTACCATGGAAAGTATCCTTATATAAAAACACCATAATCAGAAAAGACTTTTTCGAAAAATTCATTTACCTGATATCAAGAATAAATAAGCGCAATCACCGCAAACTATATATTATCGATGAAGGCACCGCCTGGAGTGGCAGCATGAATATATCCGCTGATCACCTTAAGCAGCCCACAGAACAAAAACCATGGTTCGACTGTGGCATCAAAATTCGCGGCATAGCCATGACTGAAATTATCGATAATTTCAATGAAGTATGGAATCAAAAATCACGCATCAAATTTGAAATTTCACACCTGCCTTTTAGAGTTAACAACAATATTATCCGGCGCCAGAACAAAAACAATGAATTTATATCACTCATTGAGTCATGCAGCAGAAAAGTCTGGATTATCAGCGCCTATCTTGCACCATCCCGGCGTGTTGTTAATGCACTGAAAACAGCTAAATTAAATGGCGCAGATGTAAAACTCATAATATCTCACCACTCGGATGTTATTTTTTTTCCGCTTATCAGTACCACCTATTACGCAGAATTAATTAATGCAGGCATTGAGGTATATGAAAATAATCAATATATTATCCATGCAAAAACTATACTGCTCGATGAACTGGCCTTTGTCGGCAGCTCAAACCTCAACCATCGAAGCTTCTTACATGACCTTGAAATAGACATTATAGCGACACAACCGGCATCACTAAGTTTACTAAACGAAAAATTCAGACAACTTGTAGAAAATTCAGATAATATTTCATTATCCAAACTCGAAAGTCTGCCATGGATTCATCATCTTCTTGGCAAGTTAATATGGAACATTCGTTACTGGCTTTAAAATAATATATGTTAAAAATACTCACTTACAATATCCACAAAGGCTTTAGCGTAGGCAACCGACGTTATATATTGCACAAGATTAAATCTGCATTACACACCATAAATGCGGATATCATATTTTTACAGGAAGTACACGGGCAACACACGACACATTCAAAAAACATTCAACACTGGCCTGAAAACAGTCAGTTTGAATATCTTGCCGATGAACTATGGCCACATCATGCCTATGGAAAAAACGCCATCTACACTGAAGGCCATCATGGCAATGTAATCTTAAGCAAGTTGCCTTTTAAATCTTATGAAAACATAAACGTATCTTATTTGAAATCTGCCAGTCGCAGTTTATTACATGGCGTACTGAAGTGTCCCGGTTCAAACATGCCGTTACATGTAATTTGCGTACATTTCGGACTGTTTTCTTATGAGCGAAAACAACAAATATTTAAGCTAATTGAACGTATTAAAGAACATATACCAGAAGATGAACCACTGATAATTGCCGGTGATTTTAACGACTGGCAGGGGCGTGCCGAAAAGTATTTAAGCCACGAATTAGGTTTGAAAGAGATATTCAGATCAGCTCAGGGAAAGCATGCACGAACATTTCCTGCATGGCTACCACTTTTAAGCATGGATAGAATTTACACCCGTAATCTAAAAATACTAGACTACCAACGCTTACACCACAAAAACTGGCGAGGCCTTTCAGATCACTTACCTCTTACTGCAGAAATAGAGCTCTGAACATATCATGTATTGTAATTTTCTTTCAACAGTTTTTCAAATTCTTGTGCCGGCACAGGTTTCGATATCAAAAAACCCTGAATAATTTCGCAGCCATGATCATTTAAAAACTGGTATTGCTCTTCTGTCTCAACGCCTTCAGCAACAACTTTAAGATTCATACTATGCGCCATCGCAATAACCGCGCGAGCTATTGCACCATCTTCAGCATTGCCCATAATATCTTTAACAAACGAACGGTCTATTTTTAATATATCCAGCGGAAATTGATGCAAATAACTTAACGATGAATGACCGGTTCCAAAGTCATCCATTGAAAGTTTAACACCCAGTTTTTTTAATTGATGCATTTTATTTATGCTATTACCGGCGTCCTGCATTGCAATACTTTCGGTTATTTCTAAGTCAACATTTAATGATTTCAGATCATACTGAACAATTAATTTATGAATTTGTTCAACTAAATCAGCCTGAATAAACTGACGTGCAGATAAGTTTATACCCACACTAATATCATAGCCCTGCTGATTCCATTTTTTTGTTTGCTTTATCGCCTGCTCTAAAACATAGTGTCCCAGAGGCTGAATCAAACCCGTCTCTTCAGCCAACGGTATAAATCGAATTGGCGGCACTAGCCCAAGCGTCTTATGCCGCCAACGCACCAGTGCTTCACATGATACATAGTTGCGGGTTTTCGCATCAACCTGCGGCTGATAAAACAATTCTAAATCATTATTTTCCAACGCATTACGTAAATCCGTTTCCATACGTAAACGGTTATCAACGCGACGATTCATGTCACGGGTATAAAAACGCTCCTGATCGCCCCCTAATCCTTTGGCTTTTCGCATTGCAGTGCTGGCACACTGAATCAGCTCCCCTGCATCAATATCATCATCGGGATAAATTGATACACCCAAACTTAATGAAACAATAACCTCCTGACCACCTAAATCGAAACTGTTTTCTTTTAACGTCTGATTTAAGTTACGAATAGTCTGTGTGATTTCCTCTGTAGACGATGCGCTTTCCAGTAATAGCGCAAACTCATTACCACTGATACGGGCAACGGTATCACCATCTTTCATAAAACCAATTAAAAAACTGGCGAAGGCAACCAGCAATTCATTTCCAATATCCTGGCCCAGACTTTCATTGATTAACTGAAAGCGGTCAATATCCATCAGCACAACTGCAACCTGATGATTAGAATGTTCTGCAACTTTTATTGCATGCGTTAAGCGTTCTTTAAATAGTGTTTGATTGGGAAGGTCAGTAAGCAGGTCATGATAGGCCTGATGTAAAATCATATCTTCAGCACGTTTTAGTGATGTAATGTCCTGAATCGTACCTAAAATATAACGCGGTTTTTTATCTTCCCCCATAATGACATCGCACTGCTGATAGATATAACGCTCTTTATTGTCAATACCATGTAAACGATGCTCGATAACAAATTGTGTTCCGCGAGTTTGCGCATCTGTAAACGCATGTTCCACTCTATCGCGATCTTCCTCAGGAATATAACTCATCAGTTCTTCAAAACTAAACTCTTTATTGCGATCCAGCCCCAGCATTTCCAATACTCCGGGGGGAAACATAAACTTGCCCGTTTCCAGGTCCCAATCCCAGTAACCTAACATAGCAACTTTTAACGCATGGTTTACCCGGTGGCGATTTTTACGTAACTCAAAATCCATGTCACGGGACTTAAGCGCATAACGCACACGTTGTGAAAATAAACTCCAGTTAATCGGCTTGGAAATAAAATCGGTAGCGCCAGCATCAAATGATTTATCAACTGATATGATATCATCCAGTCCCGTTAACATAATAATCGGCACAGTACGTTCCGGATCAATGACTCGCATTTCCTGGCAGGCTTCGAAGCCGTTCATCACCGGCATTAATACATCAAGCAGAACCAGGTCCGGGCGATGCTGCCGGAATAACTCTATACCTTCAGCACCATTAGGGGCTTCAATCGCATCATAGCCCTGTTTTTGTAACGCTTTGAGCAGCATAGTTCGGATCACAATATCGTCATCCACCACCAGCAGCAAAGGTGTTTTACGTTCCGCGATAAGTAAGCTATTAATGCTCGGCACTTTACATGCCTCGCGCCAGATCTTTCTTTAGATCTTCAATATCTTCCAGCCCCACCGCCACACGAATTAAGCCATCAGCAATGCCGGACTCTTTACGTTGCTCATCGGTTAACCGACCATGCGTTGTTGTTGCGGGATGAGTAATCGTTGTTTTTGTATCACCCAGATTCGCGGTAATCGAACAAATTTGTGTTGCATCGATCAGACGCCAGCCATCTTCTTTACCACCCTTAAGCTCAAATGATAACAAACCACCAAAACCACTTTGTTGCGATTTAGCCAGTTCATGTTGTGGATGTGATTCCAGCCCGGGATAATAAACCCGTGCAACCTGTGGTTGCTGTTCCAGCCAGCGAGCTAATTCTAAAGCCGCACTACTATGTGCTTTCATACGCAGATCAAGGGTTTCCAGACCTTTTAGAAATACCCAGGCATTAAATGCACTCATCGTCGGGCCTGCGCTGCGTAGAAAAGCATACACATCTGTACCGACAACTGCCTCAGTCCCACACACGGCGCCGCCCATGCAACGCCCCTGACCATCAATATATTTTGTTGCCGAATGTATAACAATGTCGGCCCCTAAACTGATAGGCTGTTGCAATGCCGGCGTTGACAGACAATTATCAACCGCCAGTAAACAATCATACTGGCGGGAAATTTTTGCCAGCGCTTTTATATCAACCAGTTCAGTTAATGGATTGGAAGGCGTTTCTAAAAACAATAAGCGGGTATTTTTCTGAATAGCTTTTTCCCAGGCATGCAGATCAGATAAATCAACAAACGTGGTTTCGATTCCCAGCTTAGCCATAAAATTGGTAAACAGCACGGTGGTCGTGCCAAAAATACTGCGCGATGAAACTATGTGATCACCGGTTTTTAAAATACCCAGCACCGTCGCCAGAATTGCAGACATACCCGATGCCGTCGCAACACAACACTCAGCACCTTCCATACGTGCCAGACGCTGCTCAAATGTTCTTACGGTTGGGTTAGTAAAACGCGAATAAATATTTCCCGGTTGCTCACCGGAAAAACGCGCGGCAGCTTCTGCCGCAGATGAAAAAACAAAACTGGACGTCGGGAAAATAGGCTCACTATGTTCCTGCTCATGCGTACGCTGCTGTCCGGCTCTAACCGCCTGCGTTGCAAAAGCCCATTGAGACTCTAAATCTTCGTAATCACTCATGGCTATTAATTTCCTGATCGTTTACATTTTTCTGAATAATAACTTTACAACCTTCATCAACAAGGTCAAATAATTTTACAATATCGGCATTGCACATTCGTACACAACCATGGGAAGCGGGCTGGCCTATTTTATTTTCTTCAGATGTTCCGTGAATATAGATATAGCGCTGATAACTATCAACTAAATCTCCGCGATTATTTACACCCTTATTCATGCCCGCATCTTCACCCTGCAACCAGAGAATACGACTACTAATGATATCTTCTGGTAATGGTTTATTTTCTGCCCGTAGTTCTTCCAGAACACCGACTGCCTGCCGCCCGATAAATACTTCATTAATAGCACAACCTTCGCCTATTTTCTGTGCAATACTATGTTCACCTAATGGCGTTTTAAAACTACCATTTTGACTACCGATGCCCAGCTTCGAAGTCGACACCGGGTAGTCGCAAATCTTTTTGTCATAACGATCGATGCAATATAAGCGCTGCTGATCTATATTTACAATAATATAACTAATAGATGGCATATTTATAGTAACTTACTTAAATAAACTGACTTATTTTCTATGCTAACACGCCTTTACCGGATTTCACTTCTTTTATTACTCTGCGCACCGGCGATTGCACAAAATTCAAACAACCGCTCAAAGGTTAACTTTACCCAGCAAAAACAGGTAAATAGCACCTGTCTGAGCATCGGTCGAAAGTTATCCAGCGTGACCTTTAACGAATGTCTGGCACGCAATTTAAATGTCTCTAAATATCTGACAAAACAACAACATCATCTGCTGATTAAAGAATACCCGCCGATGTTAATGAAACGTCAACCACAGGCCAGAATATTGATGCTCGGTGGCATTCATGGCGATGAGTATTCATCGGTTACCATTATGTTCAAGTGGATGAAAATTTTAGATCAATATCATAGCGGGCTATTTCACTGGAAAGTGGCACCACTGGTAAACCCGGATGGCTTATTACAGAAAAAGTCACAACGCATCAATGCCAATGGCGTTGATTTGAATCGCAACTTTCCCAATAACGGCAATTCGCAAGCCAGTCTGGAATACTGGGAAACCCGCGCCTACAACGACCCCAGACGTTATCCCGGGGCCAGCCCGGCAAGTGAAATTGAAACTCGCTGGATAATTGAATTAATCAATGAATTTAAACCCGATGCCATCGTTGCCGTACACGCACCATTTGGCATCGTTGACTATGATGGCCCCACCACTCCGCCTTCTAAACTAGGATCGCTATATTTAAAACTACTCGGAACCTATCCGGGCTCACTGGGCAACTACGCGGGTCTACAACAAAATATTCCGGTGGTTACCGTTGAATTACCCTATGCGGGAATTATGCCGGGCGATGATGAAGTCGTGCGAATCTGGGTGGATATGGTGCGCTGGTTACGTAACAATATTTCAAATAATAAAAAATAAGCCTCTGAGCAATCACTACTGAATAGCGACTTGTGCATAGCCACACACAAGTAATCATTAAGTAATAGTCATTCTATAATAACAATTCAAAAACAATTTACCCTGATCAGAGTACCCCTGACTTATTATTTACGTCAAAGCTTAAAGCATCACCAAAGCTTCATTCATTCACTGCTAATACAGACTTAACCGGCGATGAAATTTTATCTTCAAACACAATTCGCCACTGCCCATCACTCTCTTTATTCCAATACTGGCGTTTCCAGCTTTTACTGCTAAAGTTATCGCTGGAATATTTTTGTAAAAACGTTGCCACTATTACGTCTTCATTAGGATGCATTAGCAGGCTAATATGAGATAAATTCACATTCACAAAAGTTTTATGCTTTGCGACACGTCGTTTATGATCTGACCAGAGTTCAAAATCTTTTTTTCCATTGGTAAAACGCTGTGAGTAGTGACTCAAATAGCTATCCACATTCATGCTTTCCCAGTCTGATTTCCACTTATCATGTAACTGAGAAACAATATTTTTATGCAGCTGCCACTGTTGTGATGATAACCACTGAATATTTTCGCCAATTAAAATTGGCGTGCTTTTTAAATCAATAAAGCGACCCACATTTAATAAGTCATCATTCGGCAAAACCACACAACCTTCAGAAGCTAAAGTCGGCCGATTATATGTACCGCTGCGCGTGCCGTGCAACCAGATACCATGACCTGTTTTACCATTCAGGCGATCCCATGCATTGGGGTAATTAATCGGATAGGCGCCAGCACCGTACTTATCCGCCAGTCCATCCGGCCCAATATAAGACTGCACAAAGTAGACTCCCAACGGCGTCTTTAAATCGCCTTCACTCTCTTTGCCTGCCCCACTGCGTCCCATCGACACAAAGAAATCATCAACCAGCCTCGGTATACGCGGTGTATTTTCAAACAGATATAATCGCGATTTACTTAAATCAACCACAATAGCGTGACGATAAAACGGATCTAGTTTGGCCAGAACCGATGGAATACCACTTCGAGATTTTTCATCATTAACCGCCTGGTAACGATTTTTTATTTCACTAAGTAATAACGTTTTTTTCAGGCTATCAGCCAGTTCCGCAGCGGGCTCAATAAAACCACCTGCTCTGGATTTTAAAACATCAGCATAAACCAGCTGCGCCAGCTTAAAGTCAGGCTGATCAAAAACCAGTGACTGTAGCTTTAACTCCGCACTATTAAATTTTAAAACACGAATGTCCTGAACCGCATCCAGCAAACGTTGCTCAGGATGCGGCGAGGCAATCACCGGGAAAACAGACAGTGACAGCATCAACAGCAAAAACATGACCCGTGATGTATGTGAAATTTTCATATATTAACTTACTGCTATCCGGCTAACTCTAGATTATCGTCATTGCTGCCTGCTTCAAAAACCAACAGGACAGCAATAAAATTAACTATTGATATACTTAATTGTTTAGCTGATAAATTTTAAGTCCGGTATAGACACCATATTGTTATTAAACTTAATAAATTTTAATTGTTCTCTCAGAAAGAATCAGCCAGTTACCCTGCTGCAATCCCATATACATTTGCTTTAAAACCATATCGCTATATGATTTCGAATCATAGTTTTGCACAAACTCAACCAGCGCATAATCGGCCTGCGAATCAAGAAAAACTCTTAGTTTATCTATTTCAATGCTCACATTTTTAGTGAATTTAAGTCTGGCTCGACGGATGTTTTTCCATTCAGCATAAGTTTTACGCGCATCGGAAGGTAGAAAATCAGCAGAGTATAGCTGAATATACTTTTCAAAATCACCCTGCGACCAGGCTTGCGACCAGGCAACTAACTGTTGATTAATACGCTCTCTCATCCGCGTCTTTGATTGCGCAGCAGGGTCTGCAATGACTCCGGTTTTCGGCGTAACAGCCACGTCATCTACAGATGTCATCTGTACAATTTCTTTCTGTATTACAATTTTTTCAACTTCGACTTCAATGACTTTTACCGGCTGATGAACAGTATCAATTAGCTGCAAATCCGGTGCACTGACCGATGACTCGGCACCCAGTGCTTTATCATAAGCCTGAGCCGCCAGAAAGTTATATAAATCAGAACGATTTTTTTGTGCTATTCGAAAGCTCGGCGAGCTTATCACCGCCTGTTCCAGTACCGCCTTAGCTTCATCAATACGATTTGTTTTCAGCAATAGCACAGCCAGATTATTTGCCGGCTCAGGCCACTCATTATTCCGTGCCATTAACTCACGATATATCGGTTCGGCCTGCGACCATTGCTGCTGTAATGAAAACTTAACCGCCTGTGCAAACAGGCCAATATCATTGTTTGACTGAGGCTGGCTAGATTCAGCTAAAAGCGCTGTAGAAAACAGCGCTAATAAATAGAATAGAAATGCCGGCCGACGTAATCGATATAAAAAGTTTTGCTTTTGCATATATAGTTAAATTATTACTGATTACTGTATAAATCAATACCCGCCAGATTATCGGTATGTTCGCGTTTTGATTTTGCTGCATCTGAGCGCGAATCATCTAAATCTTTTAAATATTTCTGATCAATATCACCGGTAACATACTCACCATTAAAGCAGGAGCTATCAAAACTTTCAATGGAATCATTGCCCTGCTTCACCGCATGAATTAAGTCGTCAAGGTCCTGATAAATTAACCAGTCGGCACCAATTTCTTTTGTAATAGCATCGATGTCACGGCCATCAGCAACAAACTCTTTAGGTGATGGCATATCAATGCCATACACATTCGGATGTCTAACCGGCGGCGCTGCGGATGCCATATAAACGCTTTTCGCACCCGCATCACGGGCCATTTGAATAATCTGTTTTGATGTGGTTCCACGCACAATAGAATCATCTACCAGCAGAACATTTTTATCTTTGAACTCTAAATCAATCGCATTGAGTTTCTGACGTACAGATTTTTTACGCTGCATCTGCCCCGGCATGATAAAGGTGCGCCCAATATAACGATTTTTAATAAAACCTTCGCGATATTTCACACCCAGATGATAAGCCACATCCAACGCCGATGTTCGGCTAGTATCGGGAATAGGAATGACCACATCAATATCGTGATCCGGGCGCTCGCGCAAAATTTTCTGCACTAGCGTTGTCCCCATTCGCAGACGTGCTTTATAGACAGAGATATCATCAATAATTGAATCGGGGCGAGCGAAATAAACATACTCAAAAATACACGGTGTATTAACCGGGTTTTGTGCACACTGCTGGTTAAAGAAGTTCCCATCTATATCGATATAAATCGCTTCGCCGGGTTTCAGGTCACGCACTAGTTCAAACCCCAGAGCATGTAACGCCACGCTTTCCGAGGCGACTATATATTCCGTACCTGTTTCTGTCTCACGCTTGCCATAACAGACCGGACGAATGCCGTGTGGATCACGAAATGCTAAAACCCCTTTACCCACAATCGTTGCAACTACAGCATATCCACCAAGGCAGCGTTTATGTACGGCTTCAATGGCTTTAAAAATTTCAACCGACGTCACCTGTAATTTTTTTAAGGCCTGTAATTCATGAGCAAAAATATTCAGCAATATTTCCGAATCGGAATCAGTATTAATATGACGCATATCATCTTTATACAATTGCGCCTTTAACTCTTGTGCATTGGTCAAATTGCCATTATGTGCCATCGCAATACCATAGGGCGAGTTGACATAAAATGGCTGTGCCTCTGCCGCCGAAGAACAACCGGCTGTTGGGTAGCGCACATGACCTATACCCATATTACCCACCAGTTGTGACATGCTGTCTGCATTAAACACATCACTGACCAGACCATTGCTTTTACGCAAATGGAATTTATTGCCATCGCTGGTCACTATACCCGCTGCATCCTGGCCCCGATGCTGCAAAATAATTAACGCATCATACAACAACTGATTAACCGGGCTTCGGCCAACAATACCGACTATACCGCACATAAAAACCTCAACAGCAAATTTGCTAAA
>CAZHEA010000044.1:0-25312 GCA_964531165.1 uncultured Thiotrichaceae bacterium | reverse complement strand
CTATCGGTGCCAAACATTATTCAATATTCTTCTGTTTAAATTCGCAAAGGTCTTCAATTATACAAGAGCCACATCGTGGTTTTCGTGCTATGCAGGTATAACGGCCATGTAAAATCAGCCAGTGATGTGCATCCAGCATATACGCTTCGGGTACAAATTTAAGTAGTTTTTTTTCGACTTCCAGTACGGTTTTTCCGGGAGCAATTTTAGTGCGGTTGGATACCCTGAAAATATGCGTGTCAACGGCAATGGTGGGATGACCAAATGCGGTGTTGCGAATAACATTGGCGGTTTTTCTACCGACCCCTGCCAGTGCTTCGAGTGCCTGCTGATCATCCGGCACTTCTGAATTGTGTTTTTCGATTAGCATTTTACAGGTGATGATAATGTTTTTAGCTTTGGTGTTATAAAGCCCGATGGTTTTAATATATTTTTTTAAACCATTTTCCCCCAGCTTTAGGATTTTTTCCGGGGTATTGGCAACGGCAAATAGTTTTCGAGTCGCTTTATTAACGCCCTTATCGGTGGACTGGGCTGATAGTGCGACAGCCACCAGTAATTCATACGGGCTAGAGTATTCTAATTCAGTTGTAGGTTTGGGGTCTTCGGCCTGCAGGCGAGAAAAAATTTCGCTGCGTTTTAGTTTATTCATATTTATTTAAATATCACCAACGTTTATGTGCTGGCAGGCGAGGCGGATACTGATTGAGCTGCACTTTGTGCCTGTCGGTTTTTATTGCGTTTATCGATAACATTTTTTAACGCAATAATTAAGCCCATACCAATAAAGGCACCGGGTGGCAAAATGGCCAGCAGAAATCCGGAGTAGTCTTCAATTAACACCATGGTCCAGTTACGTGCAATATCACCAAACATCAAATGCGCATGACTAAACAGGGTGCCATAACCTAATAGCTCACGAACGGCACCGAGTGTGACCAGTACTAATGTAAAGCCAAGTCCCATCATCATGCCATCGACAATGGAAGGTAGCACGCTGTTCTTAGAGGCAAAAGCTTCGGCGCGAGCGAGGATGCCGCAGTTAGTTACAATGAGTGGAATGAATATTCCCAGTACGGTGTAGAGATCGTATAACCAGGCATTCATAGCCAGTTCGATGGCGGTTACTACCGAGGCGATAACCAGCACAAAAACCGGTACCCGCACTTCCGGACGCACCCAGTGGCGTATCATTGACACAATGGCGTTGGACAAAATCAGCGTGAGCATAGTGGCCAGACCTAAACCCAGACCATTAATGACGGTGCCGGTGACCGCCAGTAACGGACACAGCCCAAGTAGCTGAACCAGAGCAACGTTATTGTTCCACAGGCCATTTTTACTGATTTCGTTGTAGTTGTTATCACTCATCGTTTTTTCGATTATTTAAATTCAATATCCAGCTTTTCACTGTCATCCCCGAATGCTTGTGTCGAGGATCCAGTGTCATTATGACGCTTAAGGTCACTAGATTCCCGACACAAGCATTCGGGAATGACGGTTAATATTATTCTTTAATCTTATTCGTTTGTATGCGCGTTAATTCAGCCTGTTTTTCATACTGTGCAACCAGTTCTTTTTTATGTCGGTCAAAGTATACCAGACATAAATGTACGGCCTGTACTACTGCGCGTGGGGTAATTGTGGCACCGGTAAACTGATCGAATACCCCTCCATCGCGTTTAACCTTCCAGTTTTTTTCATCCGGGTCAGTTAATGATTTTGTATTAAAACCAAATACCCAGTCGCTTTTTTCGGTTTCCATCGCATCACCGAGACCGGGGGTTTCCTTATGACTGACGACACGAACACCAGCCAGGCTACCGTCAATATTTACCCCGACCAGCATTTTTATTTCACCGCTATAGCCTTTGGGCGCGATGACCTGAAAAATCATGGCGCTGACGCTATTGTTCTGTTTGGCAATGTAAATTGTAGAGTCTTTTTTCTGGCCCAGCCGGTTATCTTCTTCTATTTCAATTGTCGTGTGCAGCAAATCATTGTCGTATTTATCGGTGGGTAAAATCTGGTTGAGTTTTTGCAGTAAGGCCAGACGTTCATTGTCGGCAATTTTGTCTGCCGTTGCATGGTGAGTAAAGCCCACCAGCGCTGTACCGGTCATAGCAAAAATGCCCAGTAACAAGCCGCTGAATAAAATGGTGCGTATATTATTCGTCATTGTCATCTGTTTTATGGTGATGCGGGAATTCTGTCCAGCTGTGTCCGAAGGCGCGAGGCATAGTGTAGTAGTCGAGTAATGGTGCTGCCATATTCATTAAAATTACGGCAAAAGCGATGCCATCCGGATAGCTTCCCCAGGTACGAATAATAAAAATGAATATCCCTATTCCCATACCGTATAACCAGCGGCCTTTGGTGGTGGTGGCCGCGGTGATGGGGTCGGTGGCGATAAAGAAAGCTGCCAGCATAATGCCGCCACTGAATAAGTGAAAGGTAGGCGGGGTAAAGGAAGCGTAATCATAAAGTGCAAAGGTGTTTGATAAAACCAGTAACGCCGCGATAATTCCCGCGGGGATGCGCCAGTCAATAATGCCTTTTATGGCCAGATATAAACCGGTGGCCAGAAACAATCCATTGACCCATTCCCAGCCATAACCGCCGATGCTACCGAACATCTGCGCATATTCTTTATGGGTTTCAATCTCGTGAATGCTTAACTCCAGCCCTAACTGTGTTTTTACGGTATCCAGCGGGGTAGCCATGGTAATAGCATCCCAGCTGTAATTTGCCGGCAGGTCGCCACTAAAAATAATTTGCAGGGTTTCGCTGAAAGTCAGTTGAGTGTAGGCATCGAGTAGTGGCGGTACCCACTGTGTCATCTCTTTCGGAAAGGAGATAATAACCACAACATAACCCACCATTGCCGGGTTAAATGGGTTAAACCCCAGCCCGCCGTATAAGTGTTTCGCAACCACAATTGCAAATAAAGTCCCGATAACCGTCAACCACCAGGGTGCCAGTTGTGGTAGTGCTAGCGCCAGTAATGCGGCGGTGAGCAGGGCGCTACCATCTGTAATATAAGGTTTGATCGGGCGTTTACGCAGCCATAACATCAGTGCTTCCGCAGACAGAGCGACAACGGCGGCGAGCAAAATATTAATTAACACGCCCCAGCCAAAAAATACAATCATGGCTATGGTGCCGGGTATCATTGCCAGCAGCACTTTAAACATCAGCGTTTGTACGCTGTGTTGTTGTGGTGTGTGGGGTGAAGTGGCGGTTTTAAATTGCATGGGGAATTCCGATTTTTTCGGCTGCGAAAAGCTCTGATGCAGAGTTGAATAGTTGCAGAGTTGTTTTTAACGGCGCTCTGCACAACCCGAAGAGTAGAGTGTATTGATGTGTTTTATAATTTGCATCTCTGCGCCTGTGCGTTAAAAAATTATTTTTCATTACTATCAGTCGCCCCGCTTGTTTCGTTCTGTGCTTTTTGCGCGGCTTTTTTTTCCTGAACGCGTTTCATTGCTGCTTCAATGGCGGCTTTTTTGGGATCAATATCTTCTTTACCACCGGATTTTTCTGCGGCTTCTGCCTGCTTTTTCTTTTCCAGCAATTCTTTTTTCTTGCGCAGTTTTTCGGCCCGTTCTTTTTGCTCACGATCAATGCGAGCCTGCCTGAAATCATGGCGTACCCGGGCATGGTCAGACTTAATTTTATCGCGTTCCTGGTTCCATATTTCGGTTTTGGCAAAGCGATAATAATGTACCAGTGGAATCTGGCTGGGACAGACCTGTGAGCAACAGCCACACTCGATGCAATCGAATAAGTGATAATCCTGAACCAGATCAAAGTTTTTGGAGCTGGCCATCCAGAAAAGTTGCTGGGGTAATAGTTGTGCCGGGCAAACTGTGGCACAGGCACCGCAGCGAATGCAGGGCATGGTCGCCGGCGTGTTTGGCTGAGTGTTCTCTACTAGCAGACAGTTGCAGCCTTTAATCACCGGCAGGTCATCCGAGGACAGGCTAAAGCCCATCATTGGCCCGCCCATAATGAGTTTACTGGCATCGTCGTGATAGCCACCTGCCTGTTCAATGAGATCAGCCATCAGGGTGCCAATCAGCACTTCCATATTTTGTGGTTGCTGTATGCCTTCGCCGGTAAGGGTGACAATGCGGGAGATGAGTGGCTCACCTAAAATAATGGCATTATGCACTGCCACTGCGGTACCGACATTTTGTACCAGTAAACCAATGTCTGATGGCAGGCCATCACTGGGTACTTCTTTGTGAGTTAGTACTTTAATCAGCTGTTTTTCGCCGCCGGTGGGGTAAAGTGTTGGTATTTCTACCACTTCAATAGACTGTAATGCCTGCTCTTTGATAACGGCGGCAATGGCGGCAATGGCTTCGGGTTTATTGTCTTCAATGGCTATCAGGCAATGGCCGGCGGACACCATATATTGAATAATATTACAGCCGGAAATAAGCTCTCTGGCATATTCGCGCATTAGCATATCGTCGCAGCTGATATAGGGCTCGCACTCTGCGCCATTAATAATCAGCGTTTCAATATGCGAGCCTGAATGGCCAGTGACCTTCAGCGGATTGACTTTAACAGCGGTTGGGAAAGCCGCGCCCCCCAGCCCGACTATGCCGGCTTTGCGTATGAGTTGACGTAATTCAGCGGGTGATTTTGAACTGGGCTGCGGGGTCGTCTGTAATGCCACCCATTTATCTTCACCATCGGTTTTGATAACAATACATAGCGTATTGAGCCCCGATGGATGAGGCGCAGGTAATTCTGCAATTTCAACAACATGACCGGATGAGGGCGCGTGTATCGGGGCACTGATATATTCCGGGCACTCGGCAATTATCTGGCCTTTTAATACCCTGTCCCCGACCTTTACCAATACCAGTCCGGCATGACCAATATGCTGTTGTACCGGAATCACCAGTCGTGCTGGTAGTTTGGCTTTTACAATCGGGCCGGCGGTTGACATGGCTTTATGGCTGTCGAGTTTTAAGCCGCCGTGAAAGTGCCAGAGTTGATGGGGTGATCGGGTCATAAATTCAGTTTAAGCCTTTGGCGCTGTTTGTGCCGATTCCGGCATTGACCAGCGCCAGGTATCCGGTTCGACTTTAACCGGGCGAATATATATGCAGTCAACCGGGCAGGGAGGGATACATAGATCACAGCCGGTGCATTCGTTTTCTATAATAGTGTGCATTTGCTTGGCTGCGCCTAAAATAGCATCCACCGGGCAGGCCTGAATGCAAAGTGTGCAACCAATGCAGATTTGTTCGTCTATATACACGACCGTTTTTTCAGGTTCACTGGCGTGCTCGTCATCCAGAGCCAGTGGTTCAACCCCGAGTAATTCGGCTAAGGCCAGCATCGTGACTTCACCACCGGGAGGGCACTGGTTAATATTAGCATCGCCATTAATTATGGCCTCTGCATAGGGGCGGCAGCCAGGGTAAGTACACTGGCCACATTGAGTTTGCGGCAGAATGGCATCAATTTTATCGACCACCGGATCACCATCAACATGAAATTTAATTGATGAGTAGCCAAGTATAATTCCAAATAAAATGGAAATAATCGCCAGTGTGATTACCGCAATAAGTATCGACATGTAGGCTAATTCACCAGACCGATAAAGCCCATAAAGGCCAGCGACATAATGCCCGCTGTAATCATGGCAATCGCTGTGCCCTGAAAGGCTTCAGGTACATCGGCAACGGTAATGCGCTCACGAATACCAGAGAACAGAATCAACACCATTGAAAAGCCCACTGCGGCTCCAAATCCGTAAAATAACGACTGCAGAAAACCGTGTTCTTCCTGGGTGTTGAGTAAAGCCACACCGAGTACAGCACAGTTAGTGGTGATAAGGGGGAGAAAAATACCCAGCACGTTGTAGAGCACAGGGCTGGTTTTGTGCACCACCATTTCAGTAAATTGCACCACCACTGCAATGACCAGAATAAACATAATAGTGCGCAAATACATAATATCGAGGGTTTCAAGAATGTACTCATTGACCAGATAGCTTAAAACCGATGACAGGGTAAGCACGAACGTAGTTGCCAGCGCCATACCAATCGCGGTTTCGAGCTTGCGCGAAACCCCCATAAACGGACACAGGCCAAGAAACTTAACCAGAACAAAATTGTTAACCCAAATAGTACTGATTAGAATTAAGGCATATTCAGTCATATCAGCGGGTACTTCTTAGTAGTGAAAGAGCTCGGTTGATCAGTTAGGTAAATAGTACTGATTAGAATTAAGGCATATTCAGTCATATCAGCGGGTACTTCTTAGTAGTGAAAGAGCTCGGTTGATCAGTTAGGTAAATAGTACTGATTAGAATTAAGGCATATTCAGTCATATCAGCGGGTACTTCTTAGTAGTGAAAGAGCTCGGTTGATCAGTTAAGCCAATAGCCCTGACTAGAATCAGTGTGTATTCAATCATTTCGTCGATATATATAATGTATTAAACCTCAGAGTTTACCTTAAACAGCAGGTATTTGGGGGTTGATAATGCTTAAATATCTGGAAATTCTAATATTAGAGTATAGCTTAGTGCCTGTAAATATCAGTATAGATAATTGTAAATAGTTGATAAAAACACTTGCTTTACGGATGAGTATCGTGCGTTAATAGTCGCCTTTCCCGCTAAATAATGTCAGTGTGGTTGTGACATTAGTTTCTCTAGAAGTAACTGGAAACGCTTTAAGATCGGGTCAAACATTTAAATCTAGCGTGGAATCCGTAATGTTCGGAGCCGGCCTTTTTAGGCCGGCTTTTTTTATGCCTGATTAATCTACGACGTGTGGCTGACAAATGTCCGGCCGGTAGTCTTTATGTAAGCTGCCATTTAGGCAGTTCCAGACGATTCTGCCTTTTAGTATGTTCGGTGTGAAAATCAGTGTCTGCTCCTTTCCTTCAAGTGCACTTGCGCGAATCACAATTGTTATGACGGTATTGTTACCGATAACAACCGATTTCAACGACTGGTTGCTAATTTGTTTGCCCAGCCCTGCATCTATGTTCTGGTTAGGCCAGAAGTTGGTTTGTAATATAAAATCGGTTACTTTGTTGCGTGTATCAAATGCCAGCTGTAGGTCATTTTTTACCTGTGTACGTTTGTTGTACTGCTGGTAATACGGTAAAGCGATGACGATGCCCATGATGACTACTACCAGCAAAACGCCAAGTTTGATCAGCATCGTTTTAGTGCTGTTTTGCTTAATCACTATCGGTTCATAGCCGCAGTGTATGCATGATGAACTGGCACTTGCTCGAATTGTGCCACATTCCGGACAGAAGTTTTCCGGCGCGACATTATCAATGGGTCTGATTTTGTCTTTTTTTGCAGTGGTTTCTTCCGGGCCCGCTGCCAGGCTAAGATTCGGCTGTTCCTGATGCAGCGGCGTAATGTCGGGTCGCGTAATATCAATTAGAGGGCGCCCTTTATCTGTTGTTTTTACGTCTTCTATTTCGGGTAGTGCAATGTCTTCTTCATCGTCTGTTACTTCTTCAATTCGGCAATCTACACCAATAGTCGTAATGGCTTTATGAAACTTTTCAGCAGTGGCTTTATCGGTGGCTTTTTTTATCGTGAATGATGTCTTCTGTAGAATCTTTTCTGCTTTGTCTGTGGGTATTTTGAAGAGTTTAGCGAGGGCGGAAATGCTGGTGGTTGACGTTTGTGCTGGATCAGCAGATTGAATAATGGTGACGTTAAATTTTTTGTTATTCATTTATAGATCCGTTTATTATTTTTATAAAAGCAAAAGCATTTGTGCATAAAGGTACGCAAAAAATTATCAGTAGCCCCGTTTGTGATACGGTGCGTCCTGGGTAGGTATTGAATTACCTTTGCACTTAATTTGTGGATAATCGACTTCTAAGGATGCTCATATCAAGTTTGATTATTTTAGCCAGCCTAATAATATTAACCATATTCAATCAGGGCATCCCCAGTTTAAATTGCCTTAAAACCGATATCTTTGCGGTAATATACTTTATCCCATTGTATTTTATCAACGATGTCATAAGCGGCTGTTTGTGCGTCGGCAACGGTGTTGCCCATGCCGCAGGCGCATAATACGCGTCCGCCATTGGTAACCACATGGCCATCATGTATCGTTGTGCCCGCATGAAAGACTTTGGTTTGATGGGTGTCCAGACCTTCCAGCCCACTAATGATATCGCCTTTATGATACTGGTCGGGGTAACCACCTGCGGCGAGCACTACACCCAGTGCAAATTGCGAATCCCATAGAGTGGTTTTCTCATTCAGCTTACCGTCAACAGCGGCTAAACATAGCTCCACTAAATCTGATTGCATGCGCATCATAATCGGCTGGGTTTCCGGGTCGCCGAAACGCACATTATATTCCAGCACTTTAGGCTTGCCGTTTTCTATCATCAGCCCCGCATATAAAAAACCGCTAAAGGGGTTACCTTCGTTTGCCATGCCGTCGACTGTCGGGCGAATCACTTCATCAATCACCGTCTGATGAATTTCATCGGTCACTAATGGTGCTGGTGAGTAGGCACCCATGCCGCCGGTATTGGGGCCGGTGTCACCTTCATTGCGGGCTTTGTGATCCTGCGAAGTGGCCATGGGTAAAATATTTTTACCGTCAATCATGCAGATAAAGCTGGCTTCTTCACCCTTTAAAAATTCTTCGATCACTACCCGTGAACCGGCTTCGCCAAAACTGTTACCACTGAGCATATCTTTAACCGCATCAATCGCTTCGTCTTCGGTTTGTGCCAGAATAACGCCTTTACCTGCCGCCAGGCCATCAGCCTTAATTACAATCGGCGCACCCTGTTCTTTAATGTAGGCAATGGCTTCGTCTTTATTAGTGAAGTTGCCGTAGGCTGCAGTGGGGATTTTATTGCGTGCCAGGAAATCTTTAGTAAAGGCTTTAGATCCTTCCAGTTGTGCAGCACCGCGGGTAGGGCCGAATATTTTTAAGCCCGCCGCCTGAAAAATATCGACGATACCATTCACTAGTGGCGCTTCCGGACCGACAATCGTCAGTGCAATTTCATTTTGCATAGCAAACTGTTTTAGCGCGTCGATATCTTCGGCGCTGATATCAATGTTTTTGATTTTATCTTCACGGGCAGTACCCGCATTGCCGGGCGCAACAAAAACGGTTGTTACGTCCTGCGATTGTGCTGCCTTCCAGGCCAGTGCATGTTCGCGACCGCCGCCGCCTATTATTAGTATATTCATGTGGTGTAAACCCTTTTTTCACCCCGGAGGACACAGAGATTACAGAGAAGTGATTTTATTTTTTACGCCGCAGGCGCCGAAAATAAAAAACCTCTATGTTTTCTGTGTCCTCTGTGGTCAATACTTTAATTTTTTAGTGTCTAAAATGACGCATGCTGGTAAACACCATCGTCATGCCGTGCTCATTTGCCGCGGCAATGGTTTCATCATCGCGCATCGACCCGCCGGGTTGAATTACCGCGGTAATGCCAGCTTCGTGTGCCGCATCGATACCATCGCGGAACGGGAAGAAAGCATCGGATGCCATTACCGAACCTTCTACTACCAGATTTTCATCGGCGGCTTTAATACCGGCGATTTTAGCGGAGTAGACACGGCTCATCTGGCCGGCACCGACACCAATGGTCATCTGGTTTTGCACGTACACAATGGCATTGGATTTAACAAACTTGGCGACTTTCCAGGCGAATAATAAATCCCGTAGTTGATCATCAGTAGGTTTCTTTTCGGTTACCACCTGTAAGTCATCTATACCGACCATGCCCAGGTCACGATCCTGCACTAACAGGCCACCGTTAATGCGTTTGAAGTCGAGTGCGGGGACCTGTTTGTCCCATTCACCGCATTCTAAAACGCGTACGTTTTTCTTTTCGGCTAAAACGGTTTTTGCTGCATCGCTAACGGCGGGTGCAATAATCACTTCAACAAACTGGCGACTGATGATTTCTGTCGCGACATTCTCTTCAAGGGTGCGGTTAAAAGCGATGATGCCGCCAAACGCGGAAGTCGGGTCCGTTTTATAAGCGCCTTCATAAGCGCCCAGCACGTCATCGGCTATAGCGACACCGCATGGGTTGGCGTGTTTAACGATAACGCATGCGGGCTCAGAAAAGGACTTAACACATTCCAGTGCCGCATCTGTATCGGCTACATTATTGTAAGACAGCTCTTTGCCCTGTATCTGCGTGGCACTGGCAACCGAAACTTCTGCCGGGTTGGTTTCTTTGTAGAAGGCTGCCTGCTGATGAGGGTTTTCGCCGTAGCGCATTTCCTGCACCTTATCGAACTGAAAATTAATGGTGCGTGGAAAGTTCGAGTGGCTGCCGTCCGGGTTGATTGTACCCAGATAGTTGGCAATGGCGCCGTCATAATTTGAGGTGTGCTCAAAGGCTTTTACCGCCAGATCAAAACGCGTCGGCTGGGTAATACCACCGGCATTAACTTCGTCGATAATGCGCGAGTAATCAGCCGGGTCAACCACAATGGTGACAAACTCATGGTTTTTGGCGGTGGCACGAACCATGGTCGGGCCGCCGATATCAATGTTCTCAATCGCATCTTCTAGGCTGCAGTCCGGTTTGGCGATGGTAGCTGCAAAGGGGTAGAGGTTGACTACCACCAGATCAATAGGCGCGATGTCATTGGCCTGCATAACGTCGTCATCGATGCCACGACGGCCTAGAATGCCACCGTGAATTTTTGGATGCAGGGTTTTAACCCGGCCATCCATCATTTCCGGAAAGCCGGTGTGATCGGATACTTCAGTTACTGCCACGTTGTTGTCTGCCAGTAGTTTGGCCGTACCACCGGTGGATAAAATTTCAACGCCGCGGGCAACCAGTGCCTGAGCCAGCTCTAAAATGCCGGTTTTATCGGAAACGCTCATCAGGGCCCTGTTTACCGGGCGGGTTGTATTACTCATAATTTTTGCAATCCACAATCTGTCAATTTAGGTGGCGAATTATAAACTAAATAGGGGAGTGTCAGAAGGTTAAGCGAGAGTTTTTTGGATATTGAGTTAAGGTCATGCTATCAATGTGGCATTATTTTAGCCGCGTTTTACGCGCTCGGCTCGAGGTGGCTGAAGGCTATTATGAATAATTCTGCTATATTCAGTACAAAGTAAATTACTACAGGTATATTGTTATCTCTAAAGTAAAACCATCTGTTGAATTGCATGAAGTCGAACAGGCGCTAGAGCAACAGCAGCTCGAATTATATTACCAACCGAAAATTTCTATGATTACCGGTGAGCTCTGTGGTGCCGAAGCGTTATTACGCTGGCAAAAAGCGGATGGCGAATTTATTCCTCCGGATGCTTATATTCATCTGGCTGAAGAAGCCGGTCTTATTACCCGGATAACCAAATATGTCTTTGATCGTTTGGTTAGTGAGCTCGATAGTATGCTGGAGCTGAATCCGCAGCTGGTGATTTCATTTAATGTTTCGGGTAAAGATTTCAATGATAATGATTTTACACAGTACATGCTTAAAGCCATTCGAGGCAAAAAATATCCCATTAAAAATATTGAAATTGAAGTAACGGAAACCGTTTTATTAAATGAAAGTCAGGTGAAGCTTCATCTAAAAGAATTATCAGAAATGGGTGTGCCCATTAGTATGGATGATTTTGGTACCGGGCATTCGGGGCTGGTTGAGCTCACCAAGTGGCCGTTTAGTTCGGTGAAAATCGACCGGGCGCTGGTCAATGGAATTTATGAATCGAAGGCTAATACGGAGATTGTTCAGTCGAGTATTCGTATGGCACATCAATTGAATATGGAGCTGGTTGCAGAAGGCATTGAAGATAAGGAAACATATATTCTATTACAAAAATATGGTTGCAAAATTGGGCAGGGTTTCTGGATTAGCAAGCCGCTCGAACTTGATGCTTTTTTGCAATACATTAAAGATTATAAGCCTATGTCTACGACACCGGTTGGTTTGATATATATGGCGCAGCTGGATCATTTGCAATGGAAAAAGAATTTAATTGATACCGCACTACATATTTATAGAAAGCATCAGGGGTCGTCGGCCAAAGAAGTTGTTGGGGGCGTACCTGAACTGGAGCATACCTGTTGTAAACTCGGGCGCTGGTATTATAGTGTTGGTGATGTTTTCAAAAACTTACCTGAATATCAGCAATTAGAAAAACCGCATAGAGAGTTACATGATGCGGGGAAACTGCTGTTAAAAGCCGTACAAAAAAATTGTAGTTCTCAGGAGTTTACCCAACTGGCATATCAATTATCAGAAAAGTCATCGATTATTATCCGGCTTTTGCAGAGGCTGGAAGATTACTGGATGCTGGAAGATATTTAGCTTTTTGCTTCGGCTGGGAGAGCTTTAATGCAGATAATTAAAGATGAAACGGTCCGCGTATTTCATAGGTGATACCATCGGCTGATAATCCGCTAATACCACGTTGCGAGCTAAAATACAGGCGCTGACCATCCGGTGAAAATGCCGGACCGGCTATTTCTGATGCATCCTGTCCGGTTAGTTGCATTAATGGAATGAGTTTACTGTCTTCTGTCATCATGATTATCTGTAAATTCCCGCCATCTTCACTAATGACCAGTTCACCATCCTGCGAAAGCGTTATATTGTCGACGCCGGTTAAAATGGGGTTGTTGTGTGTATGTGAATCGTAGATAACCCAAAGCTGTTGGGTTCGGGTGTCATATGACCAAATTCGGTTATCGCCTTTGGTGGCAAATGAAACCTTTTCGTCAACATAAACAATACCTTCACCGCCATTAAAGGCAGTGCTTGAAGCAACCTGATAACGTGTGGCCTGGCTGGTCGCCGCTGGATCAGATACTCTTAACCATTCAATGCGGGCATTTTTCGGGTCAACTACCGCGACTTCAAGGCGGCCGGTTTCTAAGTCCGGGTAGCCATTGGCGTTAAAAGACGCTGGAATAAATCGATAAAAGCCACCATCCGAGCGGTCTTCCGTCATATAAAGCATAAGGTTTTGAGTGTCGACGGTAACCGCTTCATGGGCAAAACGTCCCAGTGCCGGTTTTTGCACCGGCGCAAGTTGTCCGAAAGGATCACACTCCCAGATATAGCCGCGGCTGACCTCTTCGCATGATAGCCATGTTTTCCAGGGTGTGGCTCCGCCGGCACAGTTCCGGTTGCTGTTATCGAGTATTGAATATGCCTGAATAATTTCACCTGACGCATTAAATGCGATGGCACCGACGCCGCCGGCTTGGTTACCAAGCTCGCTGTTTGAAACATAAATCCAGCCACCATTGTCAGTTGCAAAGGTGGCACCACCATCCGGTGCGCCATGCCATTTGTAGAGTGACCCTGTAAATGGGGCGCTTCCGGAAGTGGCAATGATACGTGAAGTAAAACCGGCGGGTAGCATGATGCCATTTTTATCTGCCGGTAGTAACGCGCCAATTTGTTGCAGGTGACTTTTAGATAAAGGTGTTTGTTGTTTCGTTGTTGCACAGCCGAATAAGCTGCTGCCGGAAAACGCAATTAAGCTGCTAATGGTGAACTGAAAAAATGATCTGCGGGAGTTCATATGGTATCAGATATCCGAATGTACATCGACGATTCTACTTAGCGGCGATGTGCATTCAGTTTTAAGCTGTGCGTTACTTAATGAGATTATAGGTTTTTAATTTTTTGCGCAAAGTGCCACGATTAATGCCCAGAAAAGCTGAAGCTTTTGACTGGTTACCATCAACATGCTGCATAATAAGTTCTAGTAACGGCTGTTCAACCTGTTGTAGAACCATGTCATAAACATTACCCGGACTGTCGCCATCCAGATCATTTAAAAACTGACTTAATGATGAGCGAATAGTCGTGTTTAAACTGCTGTTCTGATTGTCATTTTGAGTGTTATGTAAATTAATAACATTGCTATTATTGATCATGCTGCAATTGCCCCGTTTATTGTTTTTATATTTAAGTTCTGATTAAAAAATGCAATGACGTCATTGCGTTGTTGAGCAGCGTCTTTAATGCGATTAATGTGTTTTCGAAAGCTGCTTTTGTGTTCATCGCTGAGAGCAGCACATTTTTGTGAATACCAGCCAATGTGTTTGCGAGCGATTTGTGTGCCTCTGTTCTCACCGTAAAAATCATATAAATCGTTCAGATGATTTTCTATTAAGTTGACAATTTCCTGCTGGCTCGGTGCGGCCAGTAATTCTCCGGTTTTCAAATAATGATTAATTTCACGAAATATCCACGGCTGCCCCTGTGCGCCGCGACCAATCATAATGGCATCAGCACCGGTAAGGCGTAAAACCTCTTCGGCTTTGCGGGGAGAGGTGATATCGCCGTTCGCTACAAGCGGTATCTTGATTTGCTGTTTAACAGTCGCTATTGTCTCGTATTCGGCATCACCTTTATACGCATCAGCGCGGGTGCGGCCGTGCATACTGAGCATCTGGATACCACTATCTTCAGCAATGCGCGCGATGGCGGGTGCATTTTTATGGTGATGATCCCAGCCAGTGCGCATTTTCAAGGTCACCGGAACTTTTACGGCACTAACAACGGCCTGCAAAATTTCGGCAACTTTTTTTTCATCTTTCATTAAAGCGGAACCTGCAGCCACATTGCAAACTTTTTTCGCCGGGCAGCCCATATTAATATCAATAATATGCGCGCCCTGAGATACATTATACTGCGCGGCTGCGGCCATTTTTTGCGGGTCAGTGCCGGCAATTTGTACACTAATGAGGCCGGATTCGCCGGTATGGTTCATGCGTAAACGCGTTTTGTGACTGTTACGCAAATGCGGCTCGCTGGTGACCATCTCAGACACCACTAGTCCTGCACCCATCTTGCGACAAAGCTGTCGAAAGGGTTTGTCTGTAATGCCCGCCATAGGGGCAAGAAAAACAGGTGATGAAAGTGTGTAGGGTCCGATTTGCATTCGTTATCCATTTGCGTGGACGGCTAATGTTACCCCCATAAACGCAGATAAAAAATAAATATATTTACTTTTTTTTCACAAAAAAAGCTTGATTTTTAAGGTCGGTAAAAGAATCAGATACTTGGGGAAGTTTGGGGTATTCAGTTGAGAATTAGAGGTGTCGGGTTAAGCCTCTATTCCATTTAATTTCAGCTGTGGCGTATTTTATGCCATTTTTGATTTGTTCGGGCAGTCATCATCATTGGAGGTGCAATGGTCTGAAATACCTGCCAGCACTTTCAGGTCATGTAATTTGTGAATGTTCACGTACTTGCGCTGCGTAGATAACAGGCCTTCGCTTTGAAAACGGCTAAAAGTACGGCTAATGGTTTCGATGGTTAAGCCCAGGTAGTTGCCGATATCTTTGCGTGACATAGTGAGATTAAACTCAGTTTCTGAAAAATTGCGGGCCTTTAGACGGCTGGATAAGTTCACCAGAAAAGCGGCCAGACGTTCGTCAGCGCTTTTTTGAGCCATTAACATTAACAGTGATTGATCACCGGCAATTTCTTTGCTCATTATTCTGAACAGCTGATGGTGTAGTTCGGGAATTTCGCTGCTCAGTTCTTCAAGAATATTAAAAGGTAACTCGCATAAACTGGTGGTTTCCAGTGCAATAGCTGAACAGGGGTGCTTGCTGTCGTGTATTGCATCCAGGCCAATTAATTCGCCTGGCAGGTACAGACCGGTGATCTGCTCATCACCCTGTTCGCTTTCGGTGAAGGTTTTGATCGAGCCACTGCGAACCGCGTAGATTGAAGTAAAGTCTTCACCGCTATTAAACAGGTATTCGCCTTTATGTAACGGGCGGCTGCGTTTGACAATTTCATCCAGCCTGTCGATATCTCCGATATCCAGCCCGAGGGGCAGGCAAAGGTCATGCAGGCTGCAGCTTTTGCAGGCTGTTTTGAGGGCAGATAGTTTGATAGATGTGCTTGTCATAGTCGGCTACAGCTTATGATTTCATTAATATGGATTAAGTGTATCTAATTCCCTCTATAAAAGTAAGTCCTAATATAGCTTTAATTGCATCGATTCCGGTGACTATTTACCGCCCCCGAGGCACGCGGGGGATTCGGGGGCGGAACCTTTTTCGGCCCATTCCTGCGGTGTCATCGTATGTAATGCAAGTGCGTGTACCGGGCCTTCAAGTTCTTCAGCCAGCGCTTTATTGATAATGCGGTGGCGGGCAACCAGCATCTTGTCGTTAAACTCATCAGATACAGCAACCACTTTAAAATGCGATTCTGAGCCGGGCGGCACATTGTGGTTGTCACTTTCGTTGATGACTTCCAGATGAGATGGCTTCAGAGTGGATTGCAGTTTATCAATGATATCGTCTTCTATGCTCATGTTCAGCTCGGTTTTTGTTGATTAATTCGGTTGATGTTAACAAAAATAGATGAGGTAAATACCCGTAAAAATATATGGGTTGTTCCGGGCTTATTACAGACAAAAAAAAGAGCTGATCCCCACTGTGTGAAGACCGGCTCTTTTACTCCCCCCCAGGAGATTCTTTACAACCTGAAAAAACGCTGATTTCGATCACGTTCCCCCAGAAGATTCTTTTATAAACCCTAATTAATTAATGGGCTAAACATGGCTAAATATTATCGAAGTGACCGGGAATGAGCTTTGATGTGGATCAATAAAAAGTTAGTCGTTGAATGGCTGCCAGTCAGTTTGTTGAAAAATTTCCAGAGCAGAAAAATTGCGCTTATAAGTCATTTTAGGATGTTGATCAATCCAGTAACCGAGATAGAGGCTTGGCTTTTCATAAAGCCGTGCCAGCCAGATTTGTTGCAATATGGCAAAGGTTCCCAGGCTGCGTTTGTGTTCAGCCGGTTCAAAAAAAGTATAAACGGCCGATGGTCCGGCGTTTAAAAAGTCTACCACCGCCACACATAATAATTGTCCATTGATTCGAGACTCGATAAATACCGTTGTTTTCCAGCTGTTGAGCAAAAAGTTACTAAAATCCTCCCGCGTCGGATCTGCCATATTGCCATCTTTATGGCGGCTGTTTAAATAACGGCTGTAGAGTGAAAAATATTCTTCTTTAAACTGTGCGGGTACTATATGTGTTGTTAAATCCTGATTGGTTTTCAGACAGCGGCGTTGGTTGCGACTGGGTTTGAAATTTTCAATATTGATTCGGCAGGGCACACAGGCTTGACACTGCTTGCAATGGGGACGATACACAAATTCGCCGCTGCGGCGGAAGCCATTACTGATAAGCAAACTGTATAGAGATGCACCCATTTGAATCTGCGGGTCGGGAATGAGGTTGGATGTCTGGCGATCATCATAATATCCGCATTCGTGTTCAGCGGTGATATACAGACTGAGCGTTTCTTGGTTCATGTCGGTATCTTAAGTTATTTTTCTTTATGAATGTAAAAAATCAAATGAAAGTGATAAATAGTATTTTTCAGGTAACATAGGTTAAAGTTGAATATGATGTAACGCATTCACAAAGTCAGCCTGTGCCGGTTCGTGTGCATGGGGAATCATGTGCCTGTAACATTCAATAAAAAATTCAGGCTGCAGATGTAATCGTTTTCCCATGCATTCAGGTTTTCAGAAGACGCAAGAAATGCACGTTTTACTTCTGCGGTGTCAATTTTTGCATCGATAGATGAGATAATGCTGGCGGTTATCTCGTCCTGCACAAGAAACAGGTCGTCTCTCGTTCTGTCGTAGTGTTCAGGTTATTTTTCTATGTCATTTTCAGTGTCGATAATCGACAGAGTGATTCGAATTCGGTTAGAGATGAGTTGTGAATTACCAGAAACCAGATATCTAATGCCCAGTGATTTACCGATCTGACTTGAGGTTAATAGCTGCCTTGACACATAAAATGCAGAAGCTCTGGCAAGAACTTCAATGTGGGGTAGGGCAAGTCAGACCATTCCAGATTTTATCAATAAGCCTTTTATAAGTGTGTAAAGGCACAAAAAAGGTGCATAAATGCACCATATAAGCCTCACATAATCAGTGCTATAATATGCGGCCCTGATATTGATGGTTATTATTTAGATGAGTCGAGACACTCGAATCGAACAGTTAAAACAAGCCCTGAAACAACGCATTCTGATACTGGATGGTGGCATGGGCACGATGATTCAGAGCTATAAGCTGGAAGAAGAGGATTACCGCGGCGAGCGCTTTGCCGACTGGGCATCTGACCTGAAAGGCAATAATGATTTACTCAGCATTACCCAGCCCAACATTATTCGCGATATTCATAAGGCTTATCTAGAAGCCGGTGCGGATATCGTAGAAACCAATACCTTTAATGGCACATCGATTGCCATGGCCGACTACTCGATGGAAGCGTTGGCTTATGAATTAAATCTGCAAGGCGCCAAAGTCGCCCGTGAAGCGGCGGATGAAATTGGCACAGCAGATCGCCCACGCTATGTTGCCGGCGTACTTGGCCCCACCAATCGTACCTGCTCCATTTCTCCCGATGTAAATAACCCGGGTTTTCGAAATGTACATTTTGATGAATTAGTTGAAGCGTACACGGAGGCCATGCGCGGCCTGGTGGATGGTGGTTCGGATATTATTTTAATCGAAACTGTTTTCGATACGTTGAACGCTAAAGCCGCAATTTTTGCGGTGATGCAATTTTTCGATGATCACAATATCGAGCTGCCGGTAATGATTTCCGGCACTATTACCGATGCTTCCGGTAGAACTTTGTCCGGCCAGACTGCACAGGCATTCTGGAATTCCATGCGTCATGTTAATCCGATTAGTTTCGGCTTTAACTGTGCACTGGGTGCAGATGAGTTGCGCCAGTATGTTGCAGAAATGTCCGGCATTATTGACTGTAATTTAAATGCCCATCCGAATGCGGGGTTGCCCAATGAATTTGGCGAGTATGATGAATCGCCAGAAGATATGGCGAAGCTAATTGAAGAATGGGCGGCTTCCGGTTTTTTAAATATTATTGGTGGTTGCTGTGGTACGACTCCCGCGCACATAAAAGCCATTGCCGAAGCCGTAGCGAAACACCCGCCAAGAAAAATTCCAGACGTTCCAGTTGAGTGTCGTTTAAGTGGTTTGGAGCCGCTGAATATTAACCCTGAATCTTTATTTGTGAATGTTGGTGAACGAACCAATGTCACCGGCTCAGCAAGGTTCAAACGTTTAATTCTGGAAGAAGAATACGATACCGCACTAGATGTGGCGCGCGAGCAAGTTGAAAACGGCGCGCAGATTATCGATATTAATATGGATGAAGGCATGCTTGACGGTGAGCATGCAATGGTCACTTTCTTAAATCTCATTGCATCGGAGCCGGATATTTCCCGGGTGCCGGTGATGATCGATTCGTCTAAATGGCACATTATTGAAGCCGGCCTGAAGTGTATTCAGGGCAAAGGCATCGTTAACTCCATCAGCATGAAAGAAGGCGAAGAGCTTTTTATCGAACACGCCAGGCTGATTCGTAAATACGGTGCGGCGGCTATTGTCATGGCCTTCGATGAAGCAGGGCAGGCAGACACCCGCGATCGTAAAGTTGAAATTTGTACCCGCGCTTATAAATTGTTAACCGATATTGGCTTCCCGCCGGAAGATATTATTTTTGACCCGAATATTTTTGCCGTCGCCACCGGCATTGAAGAACATAATAATTATGGTGTGGATTTTATTGAAGCCACGCAAATAATTAAAGATACCTTGCCGCATGCAATGGTCTCCGGCGGTGTTTCAAACGTGTCGTTTTCATTTCGTGGAAATAATCCGGTACGTGAAGCGATTCACGCGGTGTTTTTATATCATGCTATAAAAGCCGGCATGGATATGGGCATAGTCAACGCCGGGCAACTTGCGGTTTATGATGATTTGCCAGATGTATTGCGCGAGCATGTTGAAGATGTAGTGCGTAATTTACGTGATGACTCTACTGAACGTTTGCTGGATATTGCCGATGAATATCGCGGCGATGGCAGTACCGGTAAAAAGGTCGAAAATTTAGAATGGCGCGAATACGCAGTGAGCAAGCGTATCGAACATGCGTTAATAAAAGGTATTGATGCATTTGTTGTTGAAGATACCGAAGAAGCTCGCTTGAGTTTTGATCGCCCGATTCAGGTTATTGAAGGGCCGTTAATGGACGGCATGAATGTGGTCGGCGATTTATTCGGCGACGGCAAAATGTTTTTACCACAAGTCGTAAAATCGGCCCGCGTTATGAAAAAAGCCGTGGCGCATTTAATTCCGTTTATCGAAGCGGAAAAAGACGGCAAGGTTCAATCTAACGGCAAAATTTTAATGGCTACGGTAAAGGGCGATGTTCACGACATCGGTAAAAATATTGTTGGTGTTGTTTTACAGTGCAACAATTTTGAAGTGGTGGACATGGGTGTGATGGTGCCCGCGAATAAAATCATTGAAACCGCTAAAGCAGAAAATGTCGACATTATTGGTTTGAGTGGACTGATTACGCCATCACTCGACGAAATGGTGCATCTAGCTAAAGAGTTGCAACGTTTAAATATGAACGTACCAGTGATGATTGGTGGCGCCACTACATCCAAAGCTCACACCGCCGTTAAAATAGATCAGAACTATGAATGCCCAACGGTGTGGGTGAAAGATGCATCGCGTGCGGTAGGCGTAGCACAAAGTTTAATTTCGCAGGATCTCAAAGAAAAGTTTGTCAGTGATCTAAAAGAAGACTATGAAACCGTGCGCATTAATCATGCGGGACGTCGCAAGAAAACCAACTGGGCAAAAATTGAAGACGCGCGTTTAAATAAAGCCAAAATTGACTGGGACACAAGTGACATTGGCGTGCCTGCATTTACCGGTGTAAAAGTATTTGATGATTATTCATTAGAAGAAATAAAAGAATATATCGACTGGACGCCATTCTTCTTTGCCTGGGAATTAAAAGGCCGTTATCCGAAAATATTAACCGATAAAGAAAAAGGCGAAGAGGCGACTAAACTTTTTAAAGATGCGTTGGCGATGCTGGATAAAATCATTGAAGAAAAATGGTTAACTGCAAAAGCGGTGGTGGGCGTATTTTCTGCAAATTCAGTTAATGATGATGATGTTGAAGTGTATACCGATGATTCTCGTAGCGAAGTTAAAACCACGTTAAACTTTTTACGCACCCAGACTCAGCAGCCCCCCGGCCGGCCGAACTATTGTTTAAGTGACTTTATTGCGCCGAAAGAAACTGAGCTTGAAGATCATATCGGTGCATTTGCTGTCACCACTGGTATTGGCATTGACGAGCATGTAAAGCGCTTTGAAGCTGATCACGATGATTATTCGTCGATAATGCTGAAAGTGCTGGCGGATCGTTTAGCCGAAGCCTTTGCTGAACTCATGCATAAACGCATGCGTAAAGAGTTTTGGGCTTACGCCAAAGAAGAAACGCTGGACAATGCAGCGCTGATTGCGGAAGAATACAAAGGCATTCGTCCGGCACCGGGTTATCCTGCCTGCCCGGATCACACTGAAAAAGCCAAACTCTGGGACTTGATTGATGCTGATCAAAACGCTGGCATCAGTATTACCGAAAGTTTTGCTATGCTTCCTGCAGCATCAGTGAGTGGTTGGTATTTTAGTAATCCGGAGTCGAAGTATTATGCCGTGGCTAAAATCAATCGTGATCAGGTTGAAGATTATGCAAAACGTAAAAATATGACATTAGCCGAAACCGAGCGCTGGTTATCTCCCAATTTGGGCTATGATACCTAGTGATATTTATTTTCAGATTTGTATTTTAAAAATATTAGCTTTTTGAAAGCAAACACTAATAAAAAAGTAACAGAGCAAATTTATGCGTGATTCACAGATAAACCAGAAAGGACTCAGTATTTTCAGGTATAAGGAAGATCGCTTACCGGTACTCATTATATTGGCCCTTACTGCCATTGATTTTATTTTGTATTTTACCGTGAGTAATGCGCTGGTGTTGTTTATATATTATCTAGTCATGATTATCCCCAAAGGTACAATCTGTGCGTGGAACCACCATCACCAGCACCTGTTTACATTTAGAAACACCATGCTGAATCGTGGCCTGGAACTGGCCTACGCACTACACACCGGCGTGACCACACATCTGTGGCGTTTACATCATGTGCTCGGGCATCACCTTAACTTTCTTGATCAGGAAAAAGATGAGAGTCGCTGGAAACGTAAAGACGGTACTAAAATGGGTGTACTTGAATATACATTTAATGTTGCGATTACCGCATATCCCCGGGGATACGCGGTAGGTAAAAAACACCCTAAACAACTACGGCCGTTTGTGGTGTATGCGATTTTAACCTTTGTGATTGTTGCATTACTGGTGTGGTTTAAGCCGCTGGAAGCATTGTTCCTGTTTGTGCTACCGATGATTACCAGTTTGCTGTTTACCGCTTATGTAACCTATGAGCATCACTCGGGGCTGGATACGCAGAATGAGTTTGAGGCGTCTAATAATAATTTAAATCCGTTATATAATCTGCTCACCGGTAATCTGGGCTATCACACGGCGCATCATCACAAGCAGGGTGTGCACTGGTCTAAATTACCGCAGTTGCACGCAACAATTGAAAATAAAATTCCCAAACATCTTTATAACCGGTCAGCCATTACTAATATGGTGCTTGGTGGTTAATGCCTGAGCGGTAGGTTTTTCTCTGGTGGTGCATCTAGGGTTGATGCTCGCTATTTGCGGTGAGTGTAAATTTCAGTTTGCGGATGAAACGCATACCAGGCAAACCAGTAGCTGGTGAGTGAGGGTAGTACATCGCCTGAATCTAGTTTAATGCGCCCACTGTGGTGTTGTTTATCAAAGTAAATCTCTATCTGCGTTCCCCCAATGCTATCGGTAATAAATGTATCCTGTGATTTTCTCAGCTCTTCAAATGGATAAGCTTTAAATATACCATTCAGTTCAATTCCAATAACCGGCTCTTTCGGGTGATAACGTCGACTAGTGTGTTTAAGCGGAAAATACAGCGCCTTATTTGATGTGTAGTTGCCGTAGGGTGATTTTGAGTAATCCCGGTTAAAACCGGTGTTGTCAGATAACACCAATGTGTTCGGGTGGTGCTGACGCCAGTTAGCCCAGCTGGTATTTTCTACCGCCAGCATGTTTAATAACTCACCTTTGCGTTTACCACTAATGGCTTTGGCAGGAATTTGCGCCCACAGTGATTCGGTTTGCCGGTCGTATAACAGCATGTCACTGTTATACAGCAGGCCAGATACACCAAAGTCGGCATTCTTAATATTGAAGGCCATACCGGTTCCGCACAAGGGGCAGTAGCTAACCAGAATATCGTCATCATTAACGATCTCATGCCAGTTTAAAATACGCAGTGGGTAGGCTTTAGCGATATTGTTGAAGTAAAGCCCCAGTACCCGGTCACCATGCTTTAAATAGTTAGCGGCTGATGCCTGTATAAAATGTGGATGGTCAATAGCGGGTATGCCATCTTTGGGTGGGCCGCCGTGGTGAATGTCACTGGCGGCAATCAGTGATGATGCCTCCACGGTAAAGCCATTTAGCTGACTGGCTCCCAGGTTGGGAATGGAGCTGATAATGAGGCAAAAGAACAGGCTAAGACGTGTGAAAATCTGCAATGGGCTTGCATGTATTGATATGGCAAACTTAAGTAAATTGACTGGCATGGGCGTCATCCTCTTAAATAAATCAGTAAAATATGATGCAATATGTAAATGTGGCCATTTAACAAATAGCGATAAAATGAAGAAAATTTCAATCACGATTATGGCTTAGCGCATTAGCTGAATATGAGCGATATAATCGGTATGAAATATGACCTCTAATATAAAGAAAAATTCTTATGATACGGTGTTTTTAACGCAATACATTACATAAATAGCGCTATAATCGGTGCTGTAGCGGTTATCCACAATAGCTGTGGATAACTCTGTGGAAGAATCTGGGTTTAAGGGCTGAAATCAAACTATGACGGAATTGTTGCCAAATTGTTTAAAAAATAAGCACTCAATATTAAGCTATAAAAATCAACGACTTAATATTATTTTAAAAACAGTTTGACAGATTGCATGTATTAGGAAGCGCTTAAATAATAAGACAGTGTTAAATATCCTGACTGTGTATAACTAGGGTTTACCCCGTGTATATTGACGACGAAACAGCAAAAATTTACCGTCTATCCCGAGCTTTAGGTATGATATGTGTTAAATAAGTGCCCCGCCAGCGTATGGCAGGATATATTACATCCTGATACAGCGGGCTTTAGTCATGAGACACCCTGAAATAAATCAATTATTAGGCGAAAAGTTTGGGTCAGAATACTAAAAATCAGGATGAGTCAGACAATCCGTTTCAAGAAACTCGTACCATTGATGCATCCGCAGCGGAAGTTGTTCCACAGGAGATTATCATAAGCGAACAGGCATGCAGTCTGTTATATCAGCCGCACTTATTGCAAAATCCAGTCGTTAACTTACTTAGCGGTGATAGCTTGCCGCGGGCAGAAAGCAGCAAGATTATCAGCAGTGGTGGCAGGGGGCAGGCCTGGTTTGTGGAAATAGACGGCCTGAGCTGTGTGCTGCGTAAATACAGGCGGGGTGGCATGATTGCACGGCTGGTGAAACACACATATTTCAGTTTCAATTTGGAGAATACCCGTTCAGTAGCAGAATACCGTTTGTTGCAATGGATGCATGAGCAGGGTCTGGCCGTGCCTTTGGCGGTTGCCGCATCTGTATGTCGCTGGCCATTTAAATTCAGTCCATTTTATCGGGCGCAAATACTGGTGCAACGTATAGCGGATGTGCAAACCCTGGACCAGTTGCTAATTCAACGTGAATTATCCGCAATTGAATGGCAGCGTGTAGCGCAGTGTATTCGCCAGTTTCACAATGCGGGGGTTTATCATGCAGATTTAAATGCCAATAATATTCTGCTGGATAAAAAAGGTAAAGTTTATCTGATTGATTTTGATAAGAGCGAGTTACGCAATTCTCATACCAGTTCGAATATGTGGATGCAAGATAATTTGCAGCGTCTTAAACGATCACTACTGAAGCAACAGCTAATAAATTCACAATATAATTTTTCTCGGAAAAACTGGCAATGTCTGATTGATGCTTATGATGCGAGTGCTTCGATTTAGTAATGTGAGTGGTTATAGTAAATTTCTAACTAAAGAATATAAAAATAACATTGTCGTTGCTAGTCGATACTAAATTAGCAACCGTAGGAAAAAATAGTCAGCATTAATTTATTTGTTATATTTTTTATGCAACATACAAGTGGGAAACATCAAGCTCTTTACGATGTTGCTCAGCTTGCCATAGATCATATTGAGATTGTTGATTAAGCCAGCTTTCAGA
>CAZHEA010000043.1:0-25901 GCA_964531165.1 uncultured Thiotrichaceae bacterium | reverse complement strand
AACCAAAATACCGTCAACTATCAAATTCGTTTGCGGGTGAGTGTTGATAATGGCGCAAGCTTTAGTGATAATTTCGATGATGTTGAGATCACCGTTATCCCCGGCGGTGGCAGTGACTTACCGCAGTAGCTAAAGGTACGGGGTCGGAGTCATTTGTAAGCTCTGTTCGTAACCACCACAAAAAAAGCCCTGAAATCCAGGGCTTTTTTTGTGGTGGTTACTTAATTAAAAATTCAAGTCGATTTAAAACTATTACCAATATTTAAATTTAATTATAAATTCTATAGCTTTAATGAAAATATTTACTACATTATAAATATTACCTGATGGTATTAAAATTATAAATATAATAAATGGCTGCACAAATGAAAAGACTGGTTAACGTGCTTATTGCATCTACTCTTATAACAACATCGGGAATAAGCTCTGCAAATGAAAATATATTCTACGGTATCGCACATGTCTCTCTCGATAGCATTTCAGGAAAAGGTGTAACAAAGGACCTGACCATGCATAGCCGCAGCTCGCGTCTTGGGGCAAAAGGTGAAAAAACTTTCAAAGGTGATATTCATGGTTTTTATAAATTTGAATTTCAGATAAACACCTCAGACAACAATGACGGAGATGAACTGATTAGACCGCGTAATATGTATGTAGGGCTTAAAGATAAACACCTGGGATCGATATTATTCGGCCGTCACGACACCGCCATGAAAAAAGCCATCGGCATCAAAATATTCACTGACACGGTTGCAGAATTAACCACTATACTCGGCAAAAATGTTGGTCTATATAACCGGCCGAATAACTCAATTTATTATAAGTCGCCACGTTATGCATCTGTGCAGTTACTCGCATCCGTCTCTTTATTAGAAGAAGACACCGAAGATAAAACATTTGATGTTAAATCAGCTGCGCTGACATTTAAAACAGAACATATTTATGCAAGCCTGGCCCATGAGTCGTTGGATGCCGGGCAAGCGGGTAGTAGAATGACACTGGGTTACACTTTTTCCCCGGACAATAAAATTGGCCTGGCTTACGAGAATGGCCACTTTGCAAGTGGCGAAAATAATGAAGCCTATGTAATCAACGGCATGATGCGATTATCTAATTTATATTTATTAAAAGCCACCTATGGTAAACGCATGGCCGAAGAAGATGAAACCGCATATGGTATTGGTTTTATACGGGATCTGGGCGACAAAAGTGATCTTTATATTATTTTACATCATGATAAAGATGATAATACCCCCGCAGAAGAAAAGACTATATCTCTGGGTATAAAATATATTTTCTAAGTTTTTCAACCTGTCGCACAACTAATGAATCAGGCTACTTCATCATCCAGCAATTTACGTACATGAGTTAAAAGCACCTGAGATACGTAAGGCTTATTTAACATATTATGCCGCAGCTTTTCATCGACTATATCCTGATGCCGCGCATCTGCAAAGCCACTGACTATCTGTATTTTAATACCAGGAAAATTTTCCTGCACATAAGCTGATAATTGATAACCATCCATATTCGGCATAATGACATCTGTTATTAGCAAATCCACGCTGGATTTATCCAGTATTACTTTTGCCTCTACACCATCATTCGCCGTTAACACATGATACCCCTGAGCCGTTAATATTTCATCAGCAAGGCTCACCATTGCTGGCTCATCATCAACGACAAGTATTGTCTCACTACCCTGCAGGTAATGCTCATCAATAGCCGCAGTTGAGTTCACATCAGCAAGCTGCTGCAAACTTACAGGCAGGTAGATGGAAAAATGTGTACCTTGTTCAGGTTCTGAATACACTTTTATTCCTCCCTTACTCCGTTCAACAAATCCGTAGACCTGGCTCAAGCCCAGACCTGTTCCTCCGTCTCCTTTAGTAGAATAAAACGGATCAAATATTTTTTCTCTGGTTTCATAATCCATACCACAGCCGGTATCAATTATATTAAGCAATATATATTTACCTGCTGTCAGTTTTAAAAAATCAGCATCTCTCTCACCCAACTCGATATTCTGAGTCTGGACAGTCAGCTTGCCACCGTCATCCATTGCGTGCATAGCGTTAATGCTCAGGTTAATAATCACGTCTTCCAGGTCACCACTATCCAGTTCGGTTAGCCAGAGGTTCTTTTCAAAATCAAAAATAAGCTGTATGCGTGCCGTCAGCGTTTTTTCTAACATAAGCCGCTGATCCTGCAATACTGTATTTATATTTAATAGGGTTGTTTTAGAACTGTCTTTACGCGCAAAAGATAATAACTTCTTGGTTAATTCAGCACCGCGATTAGCAGCATGCATAATTGTTTTAACATATTTATGCTGTTTGGGATTATCGACTAGCGACATCTCCAGCAATTCGGCATAACCCAAAATAATACCCAACGTATTATTGTAATCGTGTGCAACACCGCCGGTTAACTTACCCAGCGCATCCATTTTCTGACTGCGTCGCAACTGCTCTTCCTGCTGATTGGAATAAGTTAAGTCCTGACAGGATGCAATATAACGTTGCCGACCATGGGTGTCTTTAGATAACTCAGCAACAGATATATTAATAGGTACGGTATTACCATTTTTTCGCAAACCATCAACACTACGGCTCATTCCAATTACATGTGGCACTCGGGTCGTAAAATAATTTTGCAAATAACTATCATGTTCACTGGAAAAGGGCTCCGGCATTAAGCGATTGACTTTCTGCCCGATAATTTCTTCACCTGAGTAACCAAATAGTGTTTCAGCTGATTTATTAAATGTCAGAATATTACCATACTTATCAATCGTTATTACTGCTGCAACCATTGAATTTAGAATCTCACTTTGATCCTGTTCTTTCTGCAATAAAGCCTGTTGAACATGCTTTTTATCTACAATATGATCCCACTCTCTTAACACACGTTCAACACTTCTGGACATTGCCTCAAAAGTTTCAGGGCTCTTAACAATATAGTCAAATGCACCGGCCTTCATTGCCCCTACCGCAATAGTCTCATCACCGTAGCTGGTCATTAATATCATGGGGTATTGGTGATTGTCATCGGGTGGAGCGATTAGCTCGAGACCTTTCCCGTCAGGAAGGTTTAAATCAGAAATAAGTATATCAGGAGTAGCAGACTGAATAGCATTTCGTGCATCCTGCAAATTTGCACAAATTTGAACCGTATAATTTGAATCAGAACCTTCAAGTGCACGCGATATTAACTGAGCGTGTGCATAATTATCTTCAACAAGTAGTATTTTTTTCTTTGAATCCATTTTGTCTGAATACAGCTCAATATTTTACTGATGATCGAAACAAGTTAATTTTCTAAAAAGGTTTATGGTTCCATGCTAACCAGTAGTAACCCAGTTCATCCATCATTTTAGTGAAGTCATCAAAATCTATGGGTTTAACAAGATAACTATTAGCATGATGATGATAAGCTTTTGCTACATCAATTTCAGAAGCGGATGTGGTTAAAATAACCACGGGAATACTCAATAATTCTTCAGAGGATTTTATTTTTTCTAATACCTGCAACCCGTCAACCTTTGGCAAACGCAGATCCAGCAAAACCAGATGAGGTTGTACACACTTGTCATCATTAGCATATTCACCACGATGAAATAGATAGTTTAAAGCCTGCTCACCGTCTGCAACATGGGTAATCGTATTTGCAACCCGGTGCGTTTCCAGACTTCGCATAACCATTTCCGCATGCGCAGGATTATCTTCAACCAGCAAAATCCTTAATGGCTCACCGTTCATTATCATTTACCCTCATGAATTATTATAGCAGTCATAACATACTACGTTACACGGCAGGGCAAAGAAAAGCAAAATTTTGCCCCCTTATTCACTCCCTCCGACTCAACTGTTAATTCACCTTTATGCACATCAATGATTCGCTTTATTAGCGCCAGTCCGATACCGGTACCTTCAACACTCTGATCAAGCCGTTCAAACAAACCAAAAATCAGATCATGATATTCCGCAGCAATGCCGACCCCATTATCTTCAACGCAGCAAATGACCATATCATGATCTACATACGCGGAGACATTGATTACAGCTGATTTATCTTTGCATTTAAACTTCATCGCATTTTCAAGAAGGTTCTGCGCTACCTCCGTTATACGTTTACTGTCAGCATAAACATCCGGCATATTTTCCTGAACATTGATGACAGCACCGCTTTGCTCGATTGGCCCATGCAATAATGTTACCGCAATATTAAATATTTCATTAAGGGGTATCATCTCAAATTTATTCATCACACGACCGACTCGTGACAATTCAAGTATATCCCCCAACAAATCTGACATATTATCTGATGCAAATGCGATCTGTTCCAGATCTTTTGTGACCCGCTCCATATCATCTGCTTTTAAATCCTGCTTGAGCAAGCCAATAAAACCTTTTATCGTAACCAGAGGGCTTTTTAAATCATGTGAAACGGTATAGGTAAAACGCTCAAGTTCGGCATTTTTTGTTTCCAGCTCATCAATTAGTTCTTCGCGATTTTTTGCAATGTCGGCAAGTTCCGACTTAGATTTTTCCAGGCTCCTGGCCATTAAATTAAACGACAGCCCTAAACGACCTAATTCATCCGCTTTTGCCACCTCAACCCTTTGTGCTAAGTCTCCCTTAGCCAGTTTGTCAGATGAATCAATTAATTTATAAACTGGCCGGGTAATTTCAGATGCCATATAAAGAGAGACCAGAACACCAACAATCACAATAACAATTAACACTTCCAGAAACACGCGTCTCAACTCATCAGGTGCCATCTCAAATTCGCTATAAGGAAGAATCGTGACTAACGACCAGTTTCTATTCTCAACCGGTGCATAAGCGAAAAAGCTATCAACACCAAGAATACTTGCTCTGCCAAATCCGGTTTGCATATTGATGGCTGCTGTAATTACTTTTTCAGCATTAACACCACTATAATAAACTTTTTTCATAACTGCATTTTTTTGAGGGTGTATCAGAACAACACCCTTCGAATCAAGCAGCATGACGTAACCGGTTTTACCAATTTTAATTTCATTAAATGGCTTAAAAAAAACACTCAATGGAATTCTACCCGTAACAACGCCTTCAAACTGACCAAAAAAATTCTCACGATGATATGCCATGACTATTTCTGGCATTACGTCGGCAGACACATCAACTTGTGTAAATACTTTATTAGGGTTTTCAATGATTTTTTTATACAGCGTTAATTTGTCAATATTAATGAGGTGCGAACTATTGACTCCGTCTTCAATTCTAAGTTCTTCCCGACCATTATGTAGCACAAACGATAATACTGGAAATTCATCTTTATATTTATCATAAAAACCAAACAAAATATTTCCGTTAAAGGATTCTGAATAACTCAGAACCTCTCTGCTCATAGCAATGCTTTTAAGTTTGCTCTCCTTAATTTCAATAAACTCTTTAAGGTGCTCAGACTCACTTCGAGCCGCATATAAAAGGTTTCTTTTCTGAACATCAATGAGAGAGTCATATAAGATAACATATGAAGAAAAGCCAATCGCAAACGCGGTTACCAAAATAAGGCCTAGCAGCCTTACCAGCATCTTTATTTTTATAGTATTAAGCATATTTTTTAAGGTAAAAGTCGATCGACGGGTATCGCACCAAAATCAGAAATTATTTTCTGCCCCTGCTTACTGAAAATAAAATCAATAAACACCTTAACCAGACCTTCTGGCTCATTCTTATAAACCAATGCAAGTGGCATCGCCAGCTTATACCTGCCCTGCTGAATATTGATCGCGCTGGGGTAAACACCATCAAGTTTCAAAATACGTAACTGTGTCCCCTTAACATTAGCAAGAGGCAGATAGCCAATGGTATGCTCATGTTCCTGCAAAGACTCTACTGCCATAGGTGTACTATATATAGTTTTTGTCACGCTGCCTTTTGCTTTAAAGTCCGGGTGATATTTTGTAATTATTTTTAATGCCGAGTCCCCGTGCTCACGGGTTAACGGATATATTTTATGATCAACATCACCCACCTGGTTCCAGTTATTTATGTGACCGGAATAAATTTCGGCTATATCCTGATACTTTAAATTATCAATTTTTCCTACGCTGGGGTGCACAACAAAAACAACTGGTATTTGTGCGAAAACCAGATAAGTTAATTTACGCTGCCTTTCCTTTACCGTTAAAGGTCGTGCCACTCTGGCCAGATCGACTCTGTCAGCGACCAGTGCCTTTATGCCGCCTGTGGAACCCACTGTATCCGGAACTTCAACTTTCCCGCCTTTTAGTTCCTTTTCCAGAGCACGGGCCACACTGCGTAAAAGACTCTGACTGTCCCCTGTACCACCAACAATAATTTTCTTACCGGTAAAATCCTGACTAAACGGCTGGGCATTAATCTGGGGGATATAAACGATACACAGTACAAATATAATACTGATCAATTTATCTGATAATTGATACAATTTGAAACGTCCCCATCACATAGAATTAAACATAACTATATAGCACATTTAGCTAAATACTGTCATTTTTCACCGATTTCAATACCCCCCCTGCAAAAAGCCCATCATTTTTTATTTTATCTCGAGTGCTCACGCCTGTAATTCTCTATTTTTTAAATTGTGATAAAAACGTGACAATTAAGCGATCTTCATGTGATGTTTACTGGTTAATCTTTTACAGGCCTCAGTGTCAGACCTGATTCAGAGGCAATAAAAATTAACTGATAAAATTACAGGAGTTCAATAATGAAATTATTACCCGTCTCACTATCTATCCCCATGTCTTTGGCCATGTCTTTGGCATTAGCCTCTTCCAACGTTATGGCACATGGCAATGACTTAAACACTTACCATGTCACTATTACTAACACGACAGCCCACCATGTGATTACGCCACCGGCGGTAATCGCACACAATAAACACTTTAAGCTTTTCAAGGTTGCAGAAGCCGCATCACCTAACCTGATTATTATGGCGGAAAGCGGCAATGTTAGCCCGTTACTGGAAGAGCTTGCGGGCAACAGTAATGTATCAGCGACCATTACAACACTTGATCAATCACCTCCGGTTATTCTTCCCGGCACATCTATTACCGTAGAAATTAAAGCACCTAAAAAAACCTACTTCACCATTGCCGGTATGTTAGCCACCAGTAATGATGCCTTCACTTCGGTAACATTAAAAGCCCCTAAAAAGAATCACTATGCTAATGCCATGGCTATGACATACGATGCGGGCTCGGAAGATAACAATGAACTGTGTATCGATATTCCGGGGCCACCTTGCGGCGGAACCAATGCCACTATCGACGGCGACGGCGAAGGTTTTGTTACTATTCATAATGGCGTACATGGTGTAGGCGATTTAGTACCAGCAGATCTGGACTGGCGCGGGCCAACCGCAATGGTACGCATTCACAATGCGGGTAAATAATTTTTAAATTATTGATCTGTTAATAACCAACAGATATCCCCTCTCTTCGAATGCCCATGATTGCCCATGATTGCCCATGATTACCCATGATTAATAGAGTAATCATGGGCATTCTTGAATATTAAAAACCTTAAGTCAGCATGACTAAGTTAATAACTCATAAACCAGAACCAATGTCGCCGTTAACCCCACCGACCACACCGAAGTTTTTAAATACGGCACTTCAAAATAATATAACGGCGCATAAATTAACCGGGCCCAAAAATACACCGCCGCAGCCATTGCGGTTACCTCATTACCCGCACCACTCACCTGCACCGCAATAACCGCCGGTGCAAATAAAGCAATCCCTTCAAATGCATTCATGTGTGCCCGATAGGCCCGATGCGCCCAGGCATCATCAAACGGGGTATCACCGGGTAACGGGGTTTTAAACACCTGCAATAAACCGCCTAATTTATTTAACCGGTAAGTCGCATACGGAATAACCATCACCGCCGTTAAAACAATATTCCAGCCCAGCCAGTACATTTCACTTGATAAGGTTTGTGACATAATTATTCTCCTGTTGATTAAAATTTTAAATTCATCTATTTCGCAAACGTTTCCAACCCAGACAATACTCATCCTGTAACCAGTTACTGTTTTGATTAATATCTAAAAAAATAGATCGCCGCTGATACGGAACCTGAAACTGATCTGCAAAATTCTGTTCATGTACCCGAATTAAAGCCGCGTGTTTTTCTACACCCACAATGACCGCTACGTGTCCGGTGCCTAAATATTCTTCACGGTAAATCAGTAAGTCACCAAACTGCGGTAACGCGGGTGAACCATTCTCTATATTCTTCACCGGATACTGATGCACACCGCTTTCATCGGTATAACAATCAATTTTGTCCCAGATATGGGCGGCAATTTTCACATCTGCAAATATCAATCTCCTCTGTTGGTACAGCCAGCGCCGGGCGAATTCCACACATTGCTTTTTAATACCAAATCGACCTGTGGTTAATTTTTCAGCTGATTTCACTTTTTCGCTTCCTTAAACGGTTGCATGCAATTGACACAAAAAAGATTAAGCTATATAAATACGCATGTATATTTCGATAAATGCAGAACTGGAATGCAAATATGCAACCTATAGACTGGGATAATGTGCGCTATTTTTTACACGTAGTGAGGTGCGGCTCAATTAAGCAGGCCGCCGTTAAAATGCGGGTAAACCAGACGACCGTGTCACGGCGTATTAGTGCACTCGAGCAAAGCTTAAACAGTCAGCTATTTGAACGTGCTGCCAATGCCTGGCTAATTACGCCCATGGGTGAGCAGCTGGTTAAATATGCAGAACAAATGTCGGAAGACATGCACTGCATCGAGCGCCACGCATTAGCTGAAAGCCAGGAACTCAGTGGGCGTTTGCGTTTCACCCTCGGCGATATCTGCACCCAGCAGCTGGCCATGCCGGTTATTGAATCCTTTATCAAACAATACCCGGATGTGGATTTAGAAATCATCGCATCCCGTGACGATTTAAATTTAACCACTCGAGAAGCGGATATTGCACTGCGTGCTACCGATCAGCCACCGCAAAATTTGGTGGGAAAACGCATTACAGAATTAGCCTTTGCGATATATGGAAGCCGCGAATTTTATGAGCAGATTAATAATAAAAATTTCTATTCAAGTACACCCTGCATTACCTGGATTGGTGACAGTCGCAGCCGCCCGCCCTGGATAGAAAAAAGTTTACCCGCCACACCCCATGTTTACCGAACCAGTGAACTGGGGATGATGCTACAAATGACCCGTCAGGGTTTAGGCATAGCACAGTTACCCTGTGCACTATGCGATAATGATCCTCAGTTATTTCGCATCCCGGCAAAGTTTATTGAACCGGGGTGGGGGCTCTGGGTACTCACCCATGTTGATGTTCGCAGCACTGCACGGGTACGTATTTTTAAAAACTTTTTAATTAACGAATTAGAAAAACAGAAAGCCCGCCTTGAAGGCATCATTTAAAACCACCCATCCACTTATTGCCTGTCATATTTTTAACAAATCCGCTATTATCTACATCACAGTTTTCACAACCCCCAGCCGGCGTATAAATGAACAAAGATGACATGGAAAAGGTACAGATGTATTTTGATGCCGCTTTATCTTTGCCCGCAGAACAACGCGTGGAGTTTTTACGGGAGCTGTGCGGGGAGAACACCGACATTTATGAACAGGCTATCTCACTACTCAATGCCAGTGAACAAAGCAGGATATGGGGTGACGATAAACCAGCCGAAGCAAATCTACAGGCCCGGACCACTACAACACCGCCATCAACCCATCAATATAAAATTTTTCAGGCCGGTGATAGCATTGGCTCATACAATATTATTGAACAGATTGGTGTCGGTGGCATGGGCATTATTTTCAAAGCTTATGACACAAAATTACAACGTAATATTGCGCTGAAGTTTTTACCCGTCAGTATGCTCAGCGATGAAAACACCCGTCAACGTTTTTTAACCGAGGCACGTTCTGCATCACAGTTAGACCATCACAACATTTGTGTTATTCACGATGTTAATGAGACCCCAGATGGCCAGCTTTATATCACCATGCCCTGCTATGAAGGTGAAACGCTGGCAAAGCGAATCAGCCGCGGCCCGTTACTGCAAAAGCAGGCCATTGAAATTACGATTCAAATTGCTCAGGGGTTATCTGCAGCTCATGCACATAACATTGTGCACCGTGATATTAAGCCAGCCAATATAATGCTCACTGAAGCCGCCGGCGTAAAAATTCTCGACTTCGGCATTGCTAAAATGCAGGATAATAATTTAACCAATACCGGTATGAGTGTTGGTACTCTGGCTTATATGTCACCGGAACAGTTACGTGGCAAACAGGTGAGTGCATGCACTGACATCTGGGCACTGGGTGTCGTCTTATTTGAAATGCTCAGTGGTAAACAGGCTTTCCCGGCCAAGGCGTTACCAGATATTTTACAGGCGGTGTTAAACCAGTCTGAAGATGAATTAAAAGATTTAAAACCCATTTTACTACCCAGTCTTTATAACATTCTCAAAACCACATTGAACCGGGATCCACAATATCGTTATCCCAGCATGCTGGAAATGATTAATGAGCTTAACGAAGCTCTTTTATGTTTTTCTAAAAAAACCTCGCAACAGACACCCGCAAAAACTTTCGATTCATCATCTGCAGAAACCGTTATTACTCCGCAACATAACACCACCGGTTATATCGCCACGCAAGTACTGAAAACCACGAGTGCTAAAAAACCCAACGCCTATGAATGGGACGAAAAAATATTAAATAGAATATCCGATTTATTGGTGAGTAGTCTGGGGCCAATTTCATCGGTAATGGTTAAACGTATGGCTAAAAAAGCATCAGACCTTAATGAGTTAACCGATCTATTAATAAATGCCCTACCTGATCAGCAAAGCAAAAACGATTTCAATCAGAAAATTGAATCACAAATTGCTGCCCTTACTTCTCAGCCTCTGCCGCGCGCACTTAAAACCGATGGTAGTCTGGCCGGCATTGAACTGAGCACACTGCAAGTTTCACAGATAGAATCCACATTAATTGAGTTTCTCGGACCCATTACACCGGCACTTATTAAGCGTCACATGCAAAATGTTGTTTCCGTTAATGAATTATTAAACCAGCTATCTCATCATCTGATTAAAGAAAAAGATAAAAAGTTTTTTTTAGATAAAATGCATCAATTATTTTCACAATAATTTAGAGCTGATAAATGATTAAATTTGTACCCATTGTTCTTGGAATATACGCAGCGACTGCACTGCCATTTGCTGCTCATGCAGATAGCATAGACAACTGGAAAGTTATTTTTTCAGAAGGTCCTGCATCCAGAAAGAAAACCTGCTTAATGACATCTAAAACACTCACTATGCAAGATGGACAGACAGGTACACCGGTATATCTGATTTACAATGGTAATATTTTTTTCGCTAAAACTCATTCTAATATAGATATAAGTTATTCTGGCACTGGTTTGAAAATAGACGGCCACACTCAACATCCCATCAGCGTGCTATATCGAAAGACCAATGCCGCATTTACCAGCCATCCATTAAAAATACGTAATGAGTTTATCACCGGCCTCGACGCAGAATTAACACTGGGCTTCTGGCCCAGCTGGCCTAAAACCAGCAGTTTCAGTGTGCACTTTGATCTACGTGAATTTAGTAACACCTATAAACGGTTTTTAAATTGCACAATAGATGGCTCCATCGACTAACGTACCGGCAGGCATGTCACCCTGATCAGTACGTATAAAAACTCACTACACAAATACAATAAACCTCAAAGGAGTTCATCATGGGATTACGAACAAAATTTAATCTAATCATGCTCGCTGTATTCTCTTTCGGAATGCTTGGTGCAGGTTTTGCTTCTTTTGAAGTATTACAACGCAATGCCCGTATTGAAGTATTACACACCGCTGGAATTTTATTAGAAAGTGCATTAGCGGTGCGTACCTACACGGTTAAAGAAGTGCGACCACTTTTATCCGTACAAATAAAACGCCAGTTTTTACCACAAACAGTTCCAGCTTATGCCGCGACCACCAATATCAATAATTTACGAAAAAAATATCCCGAATACTCATATAAAGAAGCCACCTTAAACCCCACTAACCCGGCATCAAGAGCCACTGACTGGGAAACCAATATCATCGAATACTTCAGAAATAATCTACAGGAAAAAGAAGTTATTGGTGAACGTATCAGCGCTACCGGACCAATGCTATACATCGCGCGCCCGATACAGATAAAGAATGAAAACTGCCTGCAATGTCATGGAAAAATTGCCGACGCACCAGAAACTATGCTCGCAAGCTATGGCCGTGCCAATGGTTTCGGCTGGAAGCTCAATGAGGTTGTTGGCTCACAAATAGTCAGCGTGCCTATGTCTGTTCCTCTTGCCCGTGCTGAACAAACTCTTCATACATTTATGATTGCATTATTTATTGTGTTCTTAAGTGTATTTATTATTCTGAATATTTTCCTGCATTTTATTGTCATTAAACCGGTAAAAGAAATTGCTCGCATTGCCCATGACGTAAGCATGGGCAAGATGGATGGCGGCGAATGTAACGACCAGGGAAAAGACGAAATTGCATCGCTTGCCGGTTCATTCAATCGTATGAAGCGCAGTCTGGTAAATGCACTTGATATGCTTGGTGATTAACTTAACTTAACTTTAATCTTATAAATCAAAAGAGTCAGGCTCAAGCATAACCGTAATCCGGTTATTAAGTTGTGCGGCCTGATTCCATTTGTCAGCCGTAATGAGTGAACTTCGATCCGGATATTGAGACAATTCGATTCTTCGATTTAAGCTTTTAACTTCGATAGCGATTCCCTGCTCACGAAGTAACTCAGTATCCGAAAGGTAATTTACAAAACCCAACGACTGGTGACTGGTCGTCTCATCGTTCGGCTGAATATAGTTTCCAATCAATTCACAATTCGCAATCGATACGGTTTTATCTGCCAGTTGATAATTCCCCATCTGATCTATATTTAAGCAGAACACACCGGCATGAGTCTGTAAAACAATTCGCCCTTTAAAATTAGCCTCAATCGCTTTTTCAATTAAATCTTCAATGTGCGGCAGACGTTTATCATTAAGCGCAACTTCATCAAAAGGGTATTCAATAACTTTATCTGAAGCCCAGCGTATAAATTCATTTGCCGTTTTTTTATAAACTGGCGCCTTTACAGTATTAATACCGGTGATGGTTTTTTGGGCTTTAGCTATCTCAAAATTATTTATATTCGTTGCAGAAGCAACATCCGAAAGCTTTTTATCCGGACCTGATTTTGAATTACTCATTAAAAAGAGATTAAAGGTAAGTGATACTATTAATAGCAGGCTAATAACATAAGCAGGCCACCATGAACCATTTTTATAAAATATAGATTTACTGGAAACTTTTTGCTGTGCTTCAGTATGCAGCTTTTCAAGCTTATCTTCAAAGTCACTATTAAGCCGGTTGAATATTTCATTACTGGCAGATTCAATACCCAGCCACATACTTCTGTGCAGCTCTATCGTCTGGTCATCAATCAAACGATGTAAATCTTTAATATAGGTATCAATGGAATCTTTTTCAGGGTGTGTGATCTTTTTAGCCAGCTGCTGATGCGTCTTAACATTGACTGGTTCATCAACATTAAGTGTTGTGACATAGGGAATATCCTCAATTATCCCGAGTTCCACCAGTGAAGATTGCAACTCGACCGGGGCGATGGTTTTGCGAATAATGCCCACCGCCCCCAGCGCCCGTGCCTCGCTTAAGTACACATCACCGCCTTTTGATGTGTACATCATGATAGGGATAATCGCTGTTTGCGGATTATTTTTAATGCGTTTAACCGCTTCAAAACCATCCATGCCTGGCATCATGTGATCCATAAAGATCACATCAGGGAGATGGTCCTGTAAGTAATTAATAGCATCAGCTGCGGATTCAACCGTATCCACTTCCAGTTTGAGCGTTTTCAGCATGCGCTTTAATGCAAAGCGAGCTGACTTTGAATCATCGACTACAAGAGCACGTTTTCCCATCACATCTCCCCCCTTTAGCTTTTTCCTGAATTCTTTTTATTATTATATTTTTAAGAACAGAGCCAGCGGCTACAATCTTGTGGCAGATTCCTTCTGTTCGCTTTTTTATACTCGTAACAGCGTACTAATTTGCAGTTGTCTGCAAACTAACACCGAATCAAACTCACCTCAAGCGAATCGTCCGTACTTAAGGACACTTCCATAACCTGAAGCAAATAGTGGCCCTTAATCATACTCGCTATCTTTCCACTGTCGCAATGCGGCAAATACCTGCCAATCATGCGTTAGTGCTGATCCGCTAAACTTTTCCGCCGCCTGTTTAACCTGTGGCTGTTGCAAACGTACAAAAGGGTTGGTTTTACACTCCAGCTCAACTGTTGTCGGCAGCGTTGGCTGATCCTTTTCCTGCTTTAGCATTTCCATCTCATCACGTTGCTTTATATCTTCTGAATCCGGCTCAACCCATTTTGCGAAACCTAAATTATCCAGCGTATACTCATGAGCACAGTACATTAGCGTATCCTGCGGCAATGACATTAACCGGCCAAGGGAATCGGCAAACTGCTGAGCCGTGCCACTAAAAATTCGTCCACAGCCGGCACCGAATAACAGATCACCACAGAACACCACGCCTTCACCGTAAAATGCCAGATGATCAAGCGTGTGCCCGGGAATTTCTAACACCTCAAAAGAAAGATCAAGCTGGGAAATTTTTACAGTATCAGCCTCTTTGACTTTTCGGGTAAATAACTCTGCTACCGGTAAATCAATACCCAGCTTGATATCAGATGGATCACGCTGTGGGCCAATTAACTCGCATCGAGGGTATTTTTCCAGTAACTGCGCCACTCCGCCGGTATGATCATAATGCTGATGGGTGATCAGAATAGCCACCAGCTGCAGGGCATTTTTTTCAAGATACTCAATTACGGGTTGCGCCTGCCCCGGATCAACGATCACCACCTGTGACAGGCTATCACGTCGTAATACCCAGATATAATTATCAGAAAAGGCATGTATCAGGTTGATATTTAACATAAGTTTCCAGCATGAGTTTAAAGGCACAATAGTGTATGCTGCGTATTTTACCCTTAAAATGAATCAGCCATATCATGAAAGTCATCTCCTTTAATACCAACAGCATTCGCATGCGTGAGCATCAGCTGCAAAAACTCATCGACACTCATGCCCCTGATGTCATTGGCATACAGGAAACCAAAGCTCAGGATGTGGATTTTCCCGTGGAAATGATTGAATCGCTGGGATACCAGAGCACATTTCATGGCCAGAAAACACACTATGGCGTGGCTTTGCTATATAAACACCCGCCACTAGAGATCAGCAAAGGCTTTACCACTGATAGCGAAGACGCACAGCGGCGCTTTATCACTGCTAAATTCGAAATAGCCGGTGAAGTGATCACCGTCATGAACGGCTATTTCCCGCAAGGTGACAGCAATAAACACCCCACTAAATTTCCTGCCAAGAAACAGTTTTATGCGGATTTAAGCCAGTTACTAAATAGCCAGTACAAACCTACTGACAATATAATTGTAATGGGAGATATGAACATTGCACCACTGGACCTGGATATTGGCATCGGTGCCGACAATGCCAAACGCTGGCTGAAGTCCGGAAAATGCAGCTTTTTACCTGAAGAACGTCAATGGTTAGAAACTCTCAGCAATTGGGGTTTAACTGACACTTTTCGCCAGTTGCACCCGGATGTCGATGATCGTTTCAGCTGGTTTGACTACCGCAGCAAAGGCTTTGATAAAGAGCCCAGACGCGGCTTACGCATTGACCTGATTATGGCGACCAACGCCTTAAGTGAAAAATGCTGTGATGCGGGAATAGACTACGAAGTACGGGGCATGCAAAAACCTTCGGACCACTGCCCCATCTGGGCAGAATTTAAGCTATAAATATTGTAGAGCTTTAAGCCAATCCACCCTGAATTTTATAATTATAAATTATGTCGTTAACATATGGATAATCCCTTACAAAGCCCAAGATGTCGTGTTATGGGTATTGCGTTATTTGTATTAATAAGCGTGATTCTAATGACGTTTAAAGTTATTCCTCTGCTGTTCAAACCCAATACACTGAATCATGTGCTGGATAGCGGTGAGCTGATTATTGTTACCCGCAATAGCTCCACAACTTATTATGAGGGCCCAAATGGCAAAACCGGCTTCGAATATGATCTAGCCAAACGCTTTGCTGATTCACTCGGGGTAAAGCTTAAAGTCATTACCAGTGATAATTTGAATGACATTTTCCAGATGCTAGCATCCGGCAAAGCAGATTTCGCCGCCGCCGGTTTGACCATTACCGAGTCGCGCAAAGCTTATGTACGGTTTACTGCCAGCTATATGGAAATTACCGAGCAACTGATTTATAACAATCAGTCTTATCGCCCTAAAAAAATTGCCGACCTGGAAGACGGCATTCTAGAAGTCATTGAAAATTCCAGCCATGTGGAAAGTTTAAATGAATTAAAACTACAACATCCTCAATTAAACTGGAGTACCCAGAAGAGCATCGAAAGCGAGCAGCTACTGTATCTGGTGGAAAATCAGCTAATTGACTTTACCGTTGCCGACTCAAATGAAGTGTTAATGAATCAGCGATTTTTACTCGAGCTAAGGGTCGCGTTTGATATTTCAAAACCCAAAAAGCTGGCCTGGGCTTTTCCTAAAACAAAAGACACCAGCTTATACGATAAGGCCATGAGTTTTTTCTGGCGCAATTTAAACAACGGTGAAATTACTCACTTAACAGAAAAACATTACGGCCATGTCGACCAGTTTGATTATGTCGGCAACCGGATTTATAAACGCCATATTGCGACCCGCCTTAGCAATTATCTCGATATGTACAATAAAGCCGGTGAAAAATATAATATCGACTGGAAATTATTAGCTGCCATGGGTTATCAGGAGTCACACTGGAACCCGAAAGCCGTGTCACCCACTGGCGTGCGCGGCATTATGATGTTAACCCGGCAGACTGCCGGACAAATGGGTATAAAAAATAGACTGGATCCTGAAAGTAGCATATTTGGTGGCGCCAAATATTTAGATCAGATACGCCGCCGCTTTCCTGAAGAATTAAAAGAACCGGACAGAACCTGGTATGCCATGGCCGCATACAATGTGGGTTATTATCACGTTATTGACGCACAAAAAATTGCCATTCAGCAAGGTAAAAACCCGAATAAGTGGAATGATCTGCAAACCACCCTGCCATTACTTGCCCAAAAAAAATGGTACAAAAAAACCAATTATGGCTATGCACGTGGCTGGGAACCGGTGAAATATGTCACCAATATTCGACGTTATTATGATTTACTTGAATATCAGTTATCACCGGACAGTAAAAACAACGACAATGACTCGAAGCATGAAGCGTTATCTATTATGCCCTCTGTGCTATAAGTCCATGTACCTCGTAATCTGAATATAAAAATTTGACCGATAACAAACCTTCAATAGATACAAAAAACAATATCTCTTATTAAAAGAACACTAACCTTCGAGCATGCTTAAGTTCAGTGCCAGCATCGCTTTAAAACGTACACCTATTATTTCAACATCTTGATTTATACTGATTATATACCATACTTTAAAAGCCCTCCTTATATTTCAAAGCATTAATACAGGCCAGCCAGTTTAATGAGAGACAATTCTAAACTCCTTATCACCACAGGTTTTATCTCAATCGTAGCCGTAATGATATCGCTAACTGTATTTTCACTTTCGCAATTTCGCAACGTGAAACAGACCATGACCATGCTAGTCGAGCAAACCAATGCTAAAACCCGCTCAGCAAACACCATGCGTGACACCATTCGAACACGCTCACTAGCATTAAGAAAAATGCAGCTGGAATCTGATATTTTTATACGTGACAAGTTATTTATTGACTTCATAAATTACGCCGGACGCTACCGGAAAGCCAGAGACAAATTACAGTCATATAATATGAATTCAGATGAAATTGAAATTCTAAACAAATTAAACATCGAAACAAAACTATCCCAGCCAATCAATTTAAAAGCTGCTAACCTACTCATGCAGAGTGCTTCCAAGAAAACACTTGGCCCTGCTCTAACTGAAGCCGAATTTTTACAGGAAAATATTTTTAATATTCTTGACGATCTAGTTGAGCTGGAAAACAAATACTCAGATGAAGCACTCATTGAAGTAAACACGCTTTACCACAACACACAGTTTCTTTTATATATTATTGTTTTTATTGCCATATCAATTAGCCTGATTGTAGCCAGAATGGTTATTAAAAATGTTAGCGTAAAGAATAAAAAAATAAAATATCAGGCAACTCATGATAGCTTGACAGGGCTAATCAACCGCGATGAATTCGAAAACAGATTAACCGCTGCATTACGACAAACAGAACAAAAAAATCATGACAATATTCTTTTTTATATGGACCTTGATCACTTCAAGATAGTTAATGACACCTGCGGCCATATAGCTGGCGACGCACTATTACGTCAACTACCCGCATTATTCGAAAAACATAAACGCAAACATGATTCTTTAGCACGATTAGGTGGCGACGAGTTTGGCTTACTACTTGAAGACTGCAATACAAAAAATGCTAAACAAGTCGCTACAAACCTGCTTCGAGAATTTGAAAATTTTAAATTTCACTGGGAAGACAAAGTTTTTTCTGTTGGAATCAGCATCGGGATAGTCTCTTTAAGCATTAATCATATTGATATTTATGAGTTATTATCTGAAGCTGATGTTGCTTGTTATGCCGCGAAAGACAAAGGCGGAAATACATTTCAGGTTTATGACTCCAGCAACAAAAACATCATTGAAAAACACGGGCAGATGCACTGGTTAGCCGACATAACAGACGCCTTAAAAAACGATCATTTCATGCTTTACTTTCAGGCAATTTATCCGTTAACCGAGAGAGGTAAAGACGAAAACTATTACGAAGTTTTATTACGCTATCGTGATAAAAGTGGAAAAATACTACCACCAGCAAATTTACTAAGTGCAGCAGAACGCTTTGGAACAATCGGTGAAGTCGACCGATGGGTCGTTAAAAACGCATTACAATGGATGGCCGACACCCATCACATAAAAAATTTAAAACTTTCTATCAATTTATCAGGGCAATCACTGAGTGATGAAAGCATATTTGACTTCATCAAAAACCAAATCACATCAAACAACATCGATCCGCATAAAATTTCATTTGAAATAACAGAAACAGCTGCCATCAGCTCACTTGAAGCCGCCAAAAAACTCATGCAAAAACTAAAAAATATCGGCTGTCAGTTTTCACTTGATGACTTTGGAAGCGGCCTGTCCTCGTTTTCATATTTGAAAAATTTACCGGTTAACAACTTAAAAATTGATGGTAGCTTTGTACGTAATATTGCGAATGACCCCATTGATTTTGCAATGGTTAAATCCATTCATGAAATTGGAAAAACCATGGGCATGTCAACTATAGCTGAGTTTGTGGAAAGCGAAGAGATCATAGAAAAACTTAAGGAGATAGGCGTTGATTATGCTCAGGGTTACGCCATTTCCAAACCTGCAAGTGACGCCATTATCGTCAGGAGGTAACGTAGGCGAAAAACATACGCCATGATCTGCAAGTTACTCAGCCATTATTCACTCGAATTAATACTATAAAAAATAGATACGCGCTTTCCTATGCAACCTGTGCTTTAAGGAACCACGGTAATTTGAACTTCATCAGAGCGGCTGGCTGAAATACGCCCGCCTTTTCCAAAAGCACTATCTAATACTCCATCCCGAGTTCGCTCGACTCTAAACACCAACGTGCAAATTGCTGCAGAATCAGCCAGTGCAATCGCTGCAATATAAGAACTGGCAACACGTGAAACACTACCCGGATCAAAAGCAGTCAGAATTGAGTTTGAATTTACTGCATCTATAATTTCCTGACCACTGGCATCATTGCAACGGCCTCTAATGGAATATATTTTAAGTCAGGACATATTATTAGATACCGGTATCCAGCTTAATTTTATATTATCCGAACGTTTGAAAGTTTGCCCGACCTGCGGTGTAACAAATACTATCGGCGCAGGTAATACAACATACGACTCGGGAGCACTGATTCCTGATGGTCGATTAAATGCAACATTAATCTGGGGGTTTTCCGTATCAAACAAAAGCGTCGCTTTGTATTCGACACCACCTAAAAGCTCCTTGTCTTCACGCATAATAATTGAACTTCCACCACTGGCGCTGGCAACCAGTTGATCTCCCTTTTCTAATTCCAGATTTGTATTAGAAAACACACCACCAACAGTGAGTCGGGTTTTTACCCGGGTATTACCGTCACCATTTGCCACCACATTAATGTTTGCATACAAACCTGATGTGCGAATATCATCTGAGTCGACAGACTCACAGGCCGTGATACTGAGAACAGCCGAAATAACGACAAGTATTTGATTGATTTTTAAATTCATAAATTTTCCTTTTCAATGAACCCCAGCTTCAAATATTGAAGTATGATATTACAATCGCCTGACTAATAGCTCACGCACTTCTTCATCGGTCATAACAATCGGATTAGTTTGCATACTGCTGCCACGACAATGCTTAATCACATGCTGCAACGTATTTTCATTAACCCCGAATTGAGCTAATCCGGGAAGCTGTAGTTGCTCGGTCCAGAGAGTTAATGTATCACAAAGCCCTTGTCTGGATTCATCTTCACTATTACAACGCTGAGCGGTTATCACATCACCGAGCACCGCATATTTACTGAGTGCGGGATTGGCTGGTTCCCGCTCCAGCATCAAGCGGATATTTAACTGCGTAGCTTGCGCCACCAGCGTACCACAAACAACACCATGTGGAATTGGATAAAACGCCCCCAGCGGTGATGCTAAACCATGCACTGAACCGAGGCCGGTTTGTGCCAGACAAATACCCGACATTAATGATGCATAGGCCATATCATCCTGTGCCTGCTGTATTAATTTCGAAGCAGGCACAGGCGACTGTATTGAGGGTTCGGCACAGGCATGGTACAGATTTAACAGACTATCCCGCACTCGCTGAACACCACTCAGTGCCAGTGCATCCGTCATCTCATTAGCGCGAGTGGACACATAAGACTCGATTAGCTGAGTTAGCGCATCCATACCATTTGCCGCAATGACATTATCCGGACAGGTGCTTAATAACTCTGGATCAATAACCGCATATTCAGCAACCAGTTGATCATCCCGAAAAGATTTTTTAAAGCCGCTTTCACCTTGAACACTCAACACCGCATTTTTTGTTGCCTCAGAACCGGTGCCCGCGGTGGTAGGCACCGCAATAAACGGTACTGCCGGGCCTTTATATTCAAGTTCTGGGCCGACCCCTTCCAGATAATCCATTACCGAATGTTTTACCTTTAATAACCCCGCAATTGCTTTGGCCGCATCTAGCGCACTACCACCGCCAATGCCAAGTACAACATCAAATGCAATATTTTTATATTCACTTACAATTGAATCCACCAGCTGCGGAGAAGGTTCACCGGGAATTGAACATTTTTCAAACTGAATACGGTTTTCCGAAAACGATTTCTTTAATGCCTTATATGCAGGTGACGATGCAAAGGAACCGGCACCGGTGACCAGTAATACCTTACTGCCATAGCTCAAGCAAAGCTCTGGCACCTGCAGAATAGCACCACGTTTAAAAATAATGCGCGGAATACGTGCGATAGAGAAGTCAAATAAATTCATGCGACTATTGTAGTTCATCTTAAATTGAAAAAACATCATGTTGTTATGAGCATGTTATAATTAAATTTTATCTCATAAAATTAATCTGCTGACGATGATATAATTTAGCAAATTTACAACACATAAACCACTGGATAAGCGACAGCAGCATTCAGGGATGCGTGAGTTTTTATGCTATAGCCTGTAACCCGTTTCACATCCTTATACCGGAGTTTTAATGTTTAATAAAATCCGCCTGATTAAAACTTATTCCCATAAATCAATATGAACATATCAAAACTTATATTTTTTCCCGCCGCAATAAACAGCACAGTTAGCATCAAGGAACTACTACACTCGTTAATAGACTCTGATTTCATCAACTCTGACACAGACAAAGAAAATCACTATCTACCTGGTGAACGTTTTCTAAATTTAATTACTTTTTTAGGTTGTTCACCCAACATTAATTTATGTCCGACTGAGGGCGAAAGTCACTGCTTTATTTCTATTATCGATACATCTGAACAAGCTACCTGCGTTGGGTACACCGATACAGTAAACCCTAAATGTCCATACTGTACAAAGCGCATAGCAAACTGGAAAATTGCCAACTGGCAAATGCCAGGAGAAATTTGTACCTGTGACAAATGCCAGCAACAAACACCCTATGCAGAATTAAGCTGGAAACATGAATGTGGATTTGCACGTTGTGGATTTACGGTGAATCATATTTACCCCCATGAAGCCGTACCAACAGATCAGTTACTGGATTTATTAAAAGATAGCTCGGGATTTGAATGGGACTATTGCTATGTAAATAATTACATATTTTAAACAGCGTACAAAGAAAAAAACAAATAGCCTGATTATAATAACGTGATTTTTAATTTCAATCAGCAAGGGTGTATAAATAAACTTCGTCATCGCCGACAATAGCCTACCTACGCAGGAATGATAGACTTTCATTATTAATGAAAGTCACATTCCCTGCAACAAACTGATAAGGCACTACGCCTGCAATGCCAACGCCTTCAACTGATTTATTTTATCCCGCACCGCCGCCGCTTCTTCAAACTCCAGATCCTGCGCATGCTGAAACATTTTCTTTTCCAGCTTATCCATTTCTTTACTGATTTCTTTAACACTCATATGCGCATACTCCGCCTGCTGCTCGGCAATTTTTAACGTATGCTGCGCATGGCGCTGTTCATAGCCCACGCCCATAATGTCATGTATGGATTTTTTAATGCCCTGTGGTGTAATGTTATGTTTTTTATTATGCGCAATCTGTTTTTCCCGACGCCGGTCGGTTTCACCGATTGCACGCTCCATCGATCCGGTGATTTTATCTGCATATAAAATAGCCCTGCCATTCAAGTTACGTGCTGCACGCCCCATAGTTTGAATAAGAGATCTATCCGAACGTAAAAAGCCTTCTTTATCTGCATCAAGAATCGCGACTAAGGAAACTTCTGGTAAGTCTAAACCTTCGCGCAATAAGTTAATGCCTACCAGGACATCGAATACACCCAGACGTAAATCACGAATAATTTCCATACGCTCCACCGTGTCCACATCAGAATGCAAATAACGCACCCGTACTCCGTGTTCGGTTAAGTAATCGGTTAAATCTTCTGACATGCGTTTGGTTAACGTAGTAATTAATACCCGCTCCTGCTTTGCGGCGCGAATATTTATTTCTGACAACACATCATCCACCTGGGTTGCCACCGGTCGAATTTCCACTTCCGGATCAACCAGGCCGGTCGGGCGCACTACCATCTCCGCAACCTGATCACAGTGCTCCTTTTCATAGTTGCCTGGCGTTGCCGACACAAAAATAGTTTGCGGGCGCATTTTATCGAACTCATCAAAACGCAGTGGTCGATTATCTAAAGCCGAAGGCAAACGAAAACCGTAGCCAACTAAATTTTCCTTACGCGACCGGTCACCTTTATACATAGCACCGAGTTGCGGTACAGTGACGTGACTTTCATCGATTATCAGCAGCGCATTATCCTGCAGATAATCGTACAAGCACGGTGGTGGCTCGCCGGGTTCGCGGCCGGATAAATAACGCGAATAGTTTTCAATACCATTGCAATAGCCCAGCTCACGCATCATTTCTAAATCGAACATGGTGCGCTGCTCTAAACGCTGGGCTTCAACTAACTTATTATTATCGCGCAAATCATTAAGGCGCTCTTTTAATTCATCTTTAATTTTACCGATGGCATCCTGAATAACATGCTTCGGGGTGACATAGTGTGACTTGGGGTAAATCGTCAGTCGCGAGACTTTGCGCAGCACTTCGCCGGTCAGCGGATCAAAAAAGCTCAGCTGCTCCACTTCGTCATCAAACAGCTCAATGCGCACCGCTTCAAACTCGGACTCCGCCGGATGCACATCAATCACGTCACCGCGCACCCGGTAGTTTGCCCGCCCCAGCTCCATATCGTTGCGGGTGTATTGCATCTCCGCCAGGCGACGCAAAATATCGCGCTGATTAATCATGTCGCCCTTCACAATATGCAGCATCATTGAGAGGTAGGACTCAGGATCACCCAGTCCGTAAATCGAAGACACCGTAGCAACCGTGATCGTATCCTGGCGCTCCAGCATCGACTTGGTGGCGGACAGCCGCATCTGTTCAATATGCTCATTCACCGAGGCGTCTTTTTCAATAAAGGTATCGCTGGCGACTACATAGGCTTCTGGCTGATAATAGTCATAATAAGAAACGAAGTACTCCACCGAATTATTCGGGAATAACTCTTTCATCTCCCCGTACAATTGAGCCGCCAAGGTTTTATTGGGTGCAAGAATCATTGCCGGTCGTTGCGATTGCTCAATCACATTAGCAATACTGAAGGTTTTACCCGAGCCGGTTACCCCCAGTAATGTCTGATTTAACAGACCTTCTTCCAGACCACTCAGCAACGTTTTAATCGCTGACGGCTGATCACCCGCCGGGGTTTTATCGGTAATTAATTCAAATTTTTTCGACATAATATAATCTAACGACTCAACAAATCTCTAAAACAATTGTGTTTTGGGATCTTTACACGAAACTTTTAAAAAAAATTAAAGGCATTCCATCCACAAATGCACGCGAGTGAGTACCAACAAAGTACCAAAACCTTAGCTTTAGATTTTATTTACGAGTTTTGCGGGCTTAAAGCTTCTGCTTTTAAAGCATTTGTTAGCACACAAAGATCTGTTTTATAAAAAATGTTAAAAAAAACCGCTTCTCTACCATTTGGGATAGGACAAAAGCAGGCAACATTGTTTATACTCACGGTATTAATAAAAATACAACCTACAGGGTATATTGCTTTGGCTCAGGCATCCAACAGAATTCAGAAAGTTAAACCTTCACCCACGCTGGCGGTTACCGCCCTGGCACAACAATTACGCGCAGAAGGCAAAGATGTTATTGGCCTCGCCGCCGGTGAACCGGATTTTTCCACCCCGGATCACGTTAAACAGGCTGCCATTGAAGCCATCAACAACAATCAAACCAAATACACCGCAGTCGATGGTATGCCCAGCTTAAAGCAGGCCATTATAAACAAATTTTCGAATGATAACGGCTTAAACTATAAAGCCGACCAGATTCTGGTTTCCTGCGGCGGCAAGCAGAGCTTCTTTAATATGGCGCAGGCACTGCTTAACCCCGGCGATGAAGTCATTATCCCCGCACCCTACTGGGTATCATATCCAGATATGGTGTTACTGGCAGATGCTGAACCAGTGATTGTGCAGGGTGACCTGTCACAGGGTTTCAAAATCACACCAGATCAACTAAAAGCCGCCATAACTGACAAAACCCGTTTATTTGTAATCAACAGCCCGTCCAACCCGTCGGGTAAGTCCTATTCAATGGATGAGCTGAAAGCATTGGCAGACGTATTACTGCAATATCCGGACATTATTATCGCCACCGATGATATGTATGAAAAAATTCTGTGGACGGATGAGCCTTTCTGCAACATCGTCAATGCCTGCCCTGAGCTATACGCTCGCACAGTAGTCCTAAACGGCGTATCCAAAGCCTATGCAATGACCGGCTGGCGTATCGGCTATGCCGCCG
>CAZHEA010000042.1:0-26002 GCA_964531165.1 uncultured Thiotrichaceae bacterium | reverse complement strand
ACCTTTATTCCATCTCCCGGTTTAATTACTCGCTACCATCCTCCCGGTGGCCCGGGTGTTCGGGTTGAATCGCATATTTATGCCGGTTATACAGTGCCTCCACATTACGATTCGATGATTGGCAAATTAATTTGTCACGGCGACACCCGTGAAGTTGCAATTGCCCGTATGCAGGGTGCACTCTCAGAAATGGTAATTGACGGCATTAATACCAGCACCAAATTACAGATGAGCATTATGCAGGATGCAAATTTCCAGGCCGGTGGTGCCAATATCCATTATCTTGAAAAGAAACTGGAGATGTCTTAAAACATTGTCACAGAGAACACAGAGTTTAGTTAAACCATTCTTTTCTCTGTGAACGCTGGGCCTCTGTGGCAAAAGATTAAATGCCCTGGATTCAATTAATACTACAAACTGATAAAGCCAACAATGCCAAAGCAGAACAGGCTCTACTTAATGCCGGTGCACTGTCGGTTACCGCCAAAGATGCCGAAGACAAACCGGTTTTAGAACCCCTGCCCGGCGAAACCCCGTTATGGGAAAATATTATTCTCACCGGTTTATTCGAAGCCGATATCAATACCGAAGCCCTCAAAACTCAAATCAAAACTCAGCTCGGCAAACATACCACAATAAAAGCCGAAGCCCTCGAAGACAAAGACTGGATTCGCGCGTGGATGGACGACTATAAGCCCATGCAGTTTGGAAAACGCTTATGGGTTTGCCCAAAACATTTATCACCACCACAAGCTGATGCCATTAATTTAATGCTCGACCCGGGCCTGGCATTCGGCACCGGCACTCATCCCACCACCGCTTTATGCCTGGCATGGCTGGATGCGGCGGACGTGAAAGATAAAACAGTTTTAGACTTTGGCTGCGGCTCCGGTGTACTGTCCATCGCGGCCTTATTACTCGGCGCACAACATTGCGACGGCACTGATATTGACCCGCAAGCCATTATTGCCAGTAAAGATAACGCCGAAGCAAATCAGGTTGCCGAAAAACTTAATTTATATTTACCCGAAGATTTGCCCGCTATTCAGCCAGCGGGAAATTATGATATGGTATTAGCCAATATCCTGGCTGGCCCACTAACCGAACTGGCAGAACAACTGGCAGGCTATTGTAAATCCGGTGGCGACATTGTTTTATCCGGCATATTACAAACCCAGTCAGATAAAATAATTGCGGCATATTCGCCCTGGTTTGATCTTGACCCGATTATGGTAAAAGAAGACTGGATACGGGTATCCGGTAAGAAAAAATAAAACCTAAATACAACATATAATATGCAAACAGAATGCCCTCATTGCAATACCGTTTTCAGAATTAGCGACAACCAGCTAGAACAAGCCAATGCTCAAGTTCGTTGTGGTCATTGTCTGGCTATTTTTACTGCAAATAACCCATATAACACCGGCAGTTTTCAACTGCAGATGCAAGCACCGCAAACTGTGGATAAAGCACAGCAGAGCATCGAAGAAAGTATTTCAGCCATCGATACAGATCACCTTGTCGCCGACGTAATTCCACCTGAATTACGCGCAGAATCCAGAACCGGCAAAAAACGCTTTGGATTCATCGGTACACTATTTCTCAGTATTGCAATTTTGACCAGCATAACCGGCATACTTTTACAGTACGTTTATTACAACCGTAATCATCTGGTTAAAAACGTGGAACTACGCCCTTCACTTTATATAATGTGCCAGACATTGCACTGCACATTACCACCACCAAAAGACTTAAACCTGATTACCCTTAGCAGTAAAAATATTTTTTCTCACCCGAATGTTAAAAATGCATTAATGGTCTCCGCAAGCATTATTAACCACGCAGATTTTGCACAGGACTATCCGGTCATAGAGCTGCGTTTTGAAGATGTCCGTGGAAAAACCATCGCCGGTCGACGCTTTAGTCCGCTGGAATACCTCGGCGTTCCCACAAATCAGATATCACAAATGAAAACGGATGTATCGGTGAATATTAATCTGGAAATTAAAGATCCGGGAGAAGACATGGTGAGTTATGAATTTACATTTTTGTAAAAAACACGAGTAAGACTAGCGCAAATGAACGCCAATAGTCGCAAATTATAATTCTGCTTCCTGCTGCGCACTACACATCAATCTGGTTTTTTATTTACGTAATCTGGTATTCATTTACAGAAAAACGTTAGCCTTGAAATGACCAAACCAGACTACCAAACCAGATCATCCGGCACTTCATAATCAGCATACGGATCATTTTCATCTTTTGATTTCTCTTCCGCCTCGAAAATAACAATGCGTTTTTCATTACGCTGCTGTATTTTTTCCGCAACCGATAAAGGTACCAGCTCATATACGCCTTCAATTCGTGCAATGCCGAGTTTACCTTTAACAATCTGTTGCTTCATATCTTCATTGATATAAATTTTCTTAACTTTTTTCTGATGCTCAAAATTATAAGCTATTTCACATTTGCTATCCCGCGTAATCATATTATCTTTGATTAGCTGATTAATCTCTGCCGACAGGGCTTTACCCCGAGCCTGATCTTCTTTACGCTTATTTAATTCACGATCACGTAAGGCTTTTTCTTCGGCGGCTTTTTTCGCTTTAATTTCAGCTTCATTTACTGGCTTAATTTTTTTATTATTATGCTGCTGCTTTTTCTTTTTACTCTTATCCTGCTGAGCCTTTTGTACCTGTTGCTTGCTAACCAGACCCGCCTTAAGTAACTGTTCCTGAAAAGGGTTGTTCATGGATATTTCTCAGTAATATTTTTGGAAGGCCTATTTTAACGTTTTTTCCAGTCCGTGTCTCGACTCGAGCGGTAATGCAACCGTTATTTATTCCATAACCAGGCTGCCCCACGGACACCGCTGGAATCGCCATACACTGGCGCGACAACACGGGTGCTCACCACATCTGAAAACACATAATTCGTCAACATTTCAGGAATATTCGCATACAACCTCGACAGATTAGACATGCCACCACCAAGCACAATCACATCCGGATCTAGAATATTAATAACCTGTGACAACCCACGGGCCAGACGGTTTTCATAACGTTGCAAAGCAGCTTCTGCCAGCACATTGCCCTGACTTGCCTGAGCAGCAATTTCTATTGCCGTGAGTGACGCTCCTGTTGCCTGCTTAAAATCATGGGCCAGCCCCGGACCGGATAGAAATGTTTCCAGGCATCCCGACTTACCACAATAACAGGCAGGCCCGGGTAATTCATTTTGCTGTGGCCACGGCAAAGGATTATGCCCCCATTCACCGGCAATCGCATTCGGTCCATTTAGGACCTTGCCATCAATGACAATACCGGCACCTGTACCCGTACCAATAATCACCCCGAAAACCACTGCTGCATTTTTAGCTGCACCATCTGTAGCCTCGGATAATGCAAAACAATTGGCATCATTACTGATACGCACTTCACGCCCCAGTAACCTTTCAATATCCTGTTTCAACGGCATGCCATTCATGCATACGGAATTAGAATTACGTAGCAATTGTGTGGCCGGAGACAATGCACCGGGAGTGCCGATACCCACACTGCCAGTTTGTGATGTGGTTGATTCAATTAGTTGAATCAACTCCACTATGGCCTCCAGGATGGGTAAATATTCACCTGCCGGGGTATCAACTCGATATCGAAAAAGTTCACTACCGTTATCTGCCAGTGCCACTCCTTCTATTTTAGTACCACCTAAGTCTATACCAATGCGCATGATTCGACCGGCTCAAATTTCAAAATCACAATATACACTATTCCATAACATAATAATTAACGCTTATTAAAAGCCCTGAAGCTGGTTTAGAAACAAACTGGATAATAGCGACTTAACTTATACTGTCTTTTCTTTTACAAAAACTTCACAGCGATTTCGGCCATTGGCTTTTGCCACATACAATGCAGTATCCGCCTGTTTAATTAAATCAATTTCGTTCAGTAACTCACCGGTAAGCGATGTCAATCCTACACTGACTGTAACAACAGGCGCAGTTTCTGAATGCACATGTGGAATGGCCAATGCCTTTATATTTGATCTGATTCGCTCCGCCACCGTTAAAGCGCCATCAATCTTTGTTACCGGCATGAGCACTAAAAACTCTTCACCTCCGAAACGAACAGCCAGATCGGTACTTCTGGGTAAAGACTCTACAATCGTTTTTGCCACTCTTATTAACGCAACATCACCACTATCATGGCCATATGTATCATTAAATTTTTTAAAAAAATCAACATCTATCATTAATAATGATATTGATGTAGCAGATCGCTTCGCAATATGAATTTCATTGGTAATTCTATCTTCGTAGACACGTCGATTTGAAATTTGGGTTAGCGGGTCTGTCTCGCTCAACTGTTTGTACTTTGTATTAGCAAATTCCAGCTCCTCGGTACGCTGCTTTAATGCCTCTTCTGATTTTTTTATATCGGTTAAGTCCCTGATGATTAAGCTATATTGCGAGGCGCCATCAACACCTGTATCTGACATTGATATTTGCAATGGTATTCGCGTAGCATTTTTATGCGCCCCGAACACATCATGACTAATACCTGACAAATAATTATTTTTAAACTTTACTTCAGCCATTTTCAATTCATCTAATCGATCTTTGAACTCTTCTAATAATATTTTTTCTACCGATTCCCCCAGCATTTCATCTACACGATAACCAAACATTTTTTCTGCACTTCTATTAAATTGACTGACTATACCTTTTTCATCAACACTTAAAATTGCATCCATTGCAGTATCTAAAATACTATCTTTTATAGCTTCACTGCCACTGAGCATATCAGCGCCTTTTTTTATGCGTTTTAATGAATAATAAATGAGAGATACTGCAGCCAGCAGAAATAGTGTGGTTAGTAAAAATATGGCATAAAGATTATGCTTAAGCTGGCTTCTAAGCTTAAGCAATTCCGCCTGATTTTCATCGTCAACCAGGCCAAGCAAAAAAACAAAGCGCTCAATAATATTATACAATCGAGGTATGGCTTCATTGAATAACAACAACTCCGCCTCTTTCACCTTGCCTTCCATCATAAAATCAGCAGCCTGCGTATCATAGATTTGTGCCTGTTTTATAATTTCCAGAATGTCTTTTAATGCCCCTCTTTCTTTATTATTCAAATTCATTCCCAGCAACACATCTCTATTTCTTATAAATCGATATGCTTGCATATCAAATTCACGATGCATTTCATCCCTTATAAAAACATCTTCTTCATTAAACATTTTTACCAGCAAAAATGTACGCTCTCTTGCAGCCGATTCCATTGCTGCAACCGATTTATGTTTTTTTTGAAGTTCAAGAATAGTTGTTTCAGATTCAAGATAGAGCGCTCTTGAGACAAGACCAATGTAATAAAGCAAACTGCTGGTAACAGTGCAAAATGCGACAAACACTAATAGATAAGCCTTCTTATTCATTAGTCGTTAATACCATATTTTCATTTATACAGCCTTCAACATTATTAATACTGATTTTTAAATAAAATTAAGAAAACTCAAACAAGCTAGTATTCCTGCAGCTGCGAATACTTTAATGGCTCTCGTTGAAACTAAACCAATCTGCCTGCCTGAACTTTAATTATAGGCCATTTTAATCATCAGCGCCGGTTTCAGCTTTTATTCTGTCTGAATTCCAATACACCTCAGCTTCATTCTCTAGTTTATTCAAACACCGGCCCGCCACAAATAACCAGTCGGACAGACGATTAATATAAGCCAGTAAAACCGTATCGATTTCTATTTCATTATTTAGTGAGACCAGCGAACGCTCAGTACGCCGACAGATGGTACGCGCCATATGACAAAAACACGATGCTTCGCTACCACCGGGCAAGATAAACTCTTTTAGCGATTCGAGTGGTTCATTCATTTTATCGAGACTTGTTTCCAACCAGTTAATACGTGACTGATTTAACATCGCATAGTCAGGCATTGCCAGCTGGCCACCAAGATTGAATAGATCATGCTGAATAGTAAACATATCTTCACGAATATCACTTACCGGCGTTTTTTTAATCACTACACCGAGCATGCTATTCAGTTCATCAACATTACCAATAGCATGCATCGGCAAACTATCTTTAGCTAATCGACTACCATCAGCCATGCCAGTTGTGCCATCATCACCCTTACGGGTATATATTTTTGAAAGTCGAAAACCCATCAGCCTTCCTTATGTGTTAAATTAATAGTTTAAGCTTATAATCACAAACCGATTAAATAAACCCTTATTCAGCAGACTATTTAATGCCCCATTTACCTATCAAATTTTTCTCACGTCACAAACCCTTCAGCATTTTAGTACTGCTAATTTTTATCAGCATCGCCAGTTTTGCATTTGCACTGTCCGTTGGAAGCTTGTCGCTCTCGTTTATCGACATTTTACAATCATTACAGGGCAATGGTAACCCGATAACCAACAGTGTGATTTTTGAATTACGCCTGCCCCGCGCCTATGTGGCTTTTTTCACCGGTGGCTTACTGGCACTTGCGGGTATGTTAATGCAGGTACTTTTACGCAACCCACTAGCCGACCCTTATATACTGGGTATTTCCGGTGGTGCATCAGTTGGTGCCATGCTGGCAATTTCAGCCGGACTGGCTGGCTGGATTTCAGGCGGTGCATTTATCGGCGCACTGCTCTCTATTATTTTAGTATTTGGCCTGGCACATGGCCGCGGCAACTGGAACCCATCACGCTTATTACTCACCGGTGTCGTAATTGCTTCGGGCTGGGGCGCAATTATAAATTTTATTCTTTCATTAAGTCCAGATCGTCCATTAAAAGGCATGTTATTCTGGTTAATGGGCGATCTTAGTCATGCACATGCAGAACAACTCAGCAATCCGCTACTTCCCGTTATATTAATTACCGGTTTAGTGATTAGCTTTCTACTGGCACGCTCGTTAAATATCTTATCCCGCGGTGAAATGCAGGCCAGTGCTTTAGGTATTGCCATTAAGCCACTGCGTTTAAGTCTTTTTATACTTGCCTCCGCACTGACGGCTACCGCCGTAACTAAAGCCGGTAGTATTGGCTTTGTCGGTTTAATCGTTCCCCACATGATGCGCTTAATCATCAGTAGCGACCACCGTTGGTTAGCGCCTGCCAGTGTATTAGCCGGTGGCAGCCTGTTACTGTTATCCGACACATTAGCGCGCACCATTATTGCACCTCAACAATTACCCGTCGGCGTTATTACGGCTTTTCTGGGTGTTCCGCTATTCCTCTTTCTATTAAGTCGCAACTACCGCCAGGAGAGCGACACATGAACTTACTTTCAACTTCAAACTTATCCATCAGCATCGGCGATACACAAGTTTGCAAGAAATTATCCCTTGAATGTAATGGCGGTGAAATATGGGGTGTACTCGGGCGTAACGGAAAAGGTAAAACCACCTTATTGCATACGCTGGCAGGATTGCGCAAAATAGATAATGGCGATATTTTCATAAAAAACAAAAACATTAAACAATTATCACGCAAACAAATTGCTCAACAAATTGGTGTGTTATTACAACACCATGAAGATATTTTTCCCGGCAGCGTGATGGAAACAGTGATCACCGGGCGCCACCCGCATATAAAACCGTGGCAATGGGAAAGCACTTCTGACTATCGGCTTGCTGAATGCGCACTGCAGACCGTACAATTAATGCCTTTAGCAGAACGTCCGATTAATCAATTATCCGGTGGCGAAAGGCAACGGGTTTCAATTGCGACTCTAATCACCCAGAACCCGGACATTTTATTAATGGATGAACCTAATAGTCATCTGGATTTAAAATATCAAATTCAACTACTGAATTATTTAACTGAAGATAGCCGACAGAATCAGAAGCTAACTTTAATGACACTGCATGATTTAAATCTGGCCGCACGTTATTGCGACAAGATTATATTATTACTTGGAGACGGCGAAGTGATAACCGGCGACACCGATGAACTACTCAATGAAGAAAATTTATTACGCCTTTATGATTATCCGGTAAAACGGTTTATGCATGATAATAAATTTATTTTTTCTGCCCATTGATATTCTGGTTTTCGGCAAAACAACCAAAAACCAGAACTCATTTTTTTAACCTATCACTACGGCGCAAAAACAACCGCACTCGGATTTAAGCCTGTTGAAACCACATCCATCATTTCATCCGTATGTGAGTTCACCACATGCAATGTTGCATTGGTTGCATCAGACACCCACAGACGTCCCAGCTCATCAATCACAATATTTGTTATCTGAATGCCCTCAAATGCTGCAATAGAGCTTTTTACAATTTCACCGGTTGATGGGTTCATTTTGTAGAGATTATTAATGGAAGCGAAGGTTATTGGATCAAAACCATCCAGCCCTACAAAATAGGCATTGGTTGCTGAATGAATTGCAAATGCGGTAATTCGACCATAAGGACTGCTCGTGTTATCACCATCGTCTAACAGTAACGAAGTGCTGTAATCAACTGGATCAAGCGTTTCGACACCACCGGTGAAATCTGCAAAAAAGTCACCCGTAGCCTGAATATATATCAACCCTGATTCACTTTCATAAACAATATCAGAGAATGGATTTCTCACCTGCAGTGGAATTCCCTTCAATACAAATTCCGATACATCCATTCCCGTATCAATTTCAGTATCATCTACCGTATCAAATACAGCAACGTAAGCGGTATCTGTTGGTGAAAAAACATTTAGCATTTGCAAAGTAATAAATAACTTACCATCAACAACAACACCATTATCCATATTTGGTATTCCATCCTGATCTGCACTTGCATAACTGGCCAAATCAAGTTCACCTGTTTTAAAATCAGCTTCTACTGTAGCCGAAGGGTCAACAATCCAGGCAGTTGTTTTTCCATAACGCAATATATATGCCTTTTGTTCACTCACAAAAACAATGGCGTGAGGGTTACTACCGGTATCTTCAGCATTATCTTTCGTTGTGAACTGCCAGATAATTTCACCGGGATTTGCAAATGCGAACTTGCTAATACTTTCACCGGTACGGTCAATAATGTAATAATAATCACCATATGAATTCACCGTTACATCTGAGCCTGTGGGCGATAAATCATTCAATGAAGTCATGCCCGCCGAAGACTCACCAATAGCCGCATGTGCGCCACTAACAAAACCGGGATCAATAGTAGCCACTATGGCTTTTACGTCCCCTATATCCAGCGTGCTAGTTGAATTATTATCACTACCACAGGCAGTTAAAATAATTGCCAAACCTAATATTAATATTTTTTTCATGTCACTCTCCTCAGAGCCAATTAAAGTTTATATGTGTAAGTTAAAAAATAAGATGTACCCGCCGTGGGTTGAAATCTAAAATTTTCATATTGATTATTTAATAAATTTTCAGCTTTCAACTCTAATGTCTGATTCTTCCATTTTCGCAAAACACTTAAATTTATATCGGAAATATCTGTAGCTTTTAATAAATTTGGGCGATCAAAATACATGTCTTTTTTCACATCCCAGCTAATACCTGTTACCCACTTAGCCGATGAATACGATATCTGTAAGTTATAATCCTGCTTAAACTGCCCGGGCAATCGCTTACCGTTATACGCAGTGGTTTCGCTAGTATTTTCATCATTGAGATAAACAACATTAAACAACACCAACCAGTGTTTATCCGGATATAGTTTAAAGTTAGCCTCCACACCATTAGTTATACCACTGGCAACATTTCTGGCTACGACAATACCCTGTGCATTCGGCTCACGCACAATTAAATTATCAACCGTATTATGAAAAAACCCTAAATAAAATTTGGCATCATCAAGCCAGCTACCGGGTTTAAACAAACTGTACACATATCCCACATCTATATTGACGCCACTTTCTTCCTTGAGTACAGGTGAGCCTCGAAAATAGCCCTGACTACCAAACAGTTCAAAAAAAGATGGTAAACGGACATAAGCACCTGCATTAAAATTCATATACGTTAGTGCATTAAATTTATATTTAGCCCCCATTTGTGGGGTTACGATATTGTATTTTTTATCACCCACATCAATGGGCCTGCCAAATATGTCAACAACCAGATTGTTATCATCTTTGGCATAAATATGGCGCAGTGAAAAAGAACTAATTAAACTATTCTGCAAACTAAAATTCTTATACTCGAAAACCTGTTCGTAATAATCTCTGGTAGAGTCCTGCACCGCAACTTCACGCGCAACATTATCTGTCACCGGTGTTAATACATTTTCTGATGTATAGCTTTGCTGCTCAAATAACAGTCGATATTTAAGTTGATAGCCATCAGATTTAAATTTATAAAACAACTCACTGCCATATTTTTGAGTTGACGCATCAACATCTCTAGCAACTAATGCGTTACCCGATTGAGTATCAGAAAACACTTCATTCAATCCGCCAACATATCCTTTAATCGAAAACTCATCCGCATCGAAGTAAGCTTTTTTCTGGTTATACTGCGTAAAAAAGTCAATGCTGCTTAAATTTATAAGCGCATCTGCATTGACATTATTCTGTTGCCCGGGAATTTGCTGATCATTAGACAGCCATTCTAACTTCGTATCGACATTGGAATCATTGTTGATGCGATACTTCCACTTGGCTAATGCTGTAGCCTGTTCAAGGCTGCTATTATTGCGCTTTTCATTTCTATCATCATCTGGGTTTTCCGGCGTGCCATTATCATTAATAAATTCAAAGTCATTATCGCTTTTTAATAAGCTGGCCGAGACGATAAAACTATTTTTTTCTGTCGCAGCAGATGTAAAAACATTATATTGCTGTGTATTAAAACTCCCCACTGTGGCTTTAAATTTTCCTTTGAATTTTTCGGTCGTCTGGCGGGTTATAATATTAATCGCGCCGCCCAACGATGCATTCCCTAGCTCCATCGGCACGCTGCCTCGATATAGCTCGACACTTTCCACATTATCCATGGATATTAAGCTAAGATCGACTGCGCCACCGGACGCCTTATTCAATGGCACACCATCAATGTATACCGTAACCTGCTCACTACTCGAACCTCGAATGCTAGCAATAGAAAAACCACCGACTCCGCCAGAGCTACGCACCTGTACACCGGTTTCATTTTCAATCAACTGACTAAGTTCAACTCGACGGTTCTCAAAATCATCCGATTTAATAACACTATAAGTTGATGTAGTGGAGTTCAAATCAACCCGCCCCACAGTATCTTGCTGCGCTACCGGTTTAGACACATACACAGTCAAGCCATCCGCCATTACTGGCAGTAAAAATAAATATATAAAAGAAAAAGTTAAAAACTGTTGATACATACCGTTAATATAAAAAAGCAAAATATTGACGGTAGATAATTAGAATAAAGTCGAAAAAACCGGACAGGCAATAGACTTTCCCTAACCGCCCACCGCAGCATCTGGTAAAAATATTTCAGGCAGGTCTCCGGACTTATGATGTATCAAAACGAATCGTCTTCCCGCTAAATAGCAGTGACTGGAAATAACGCGACTATGGCGCGATAATCCTGATTCATTCTTTCTCAATTACCGTTGCGGGGGCAGTGTCAGATTTCTATACTCTGAATATAATTCAGACTTAAATCACTGACTTCCCTATTATCCCGATTGCTCAGGACCTGAAACTGGGGCGACTATACCCTAAGCCTTTTGGAATAACAATTCATTTGGTCTGATAGCATAAATCACTGGTTACCGGGCCTTGTTTTAAGTTTGCCAGAACAGGCTGACCCGGTACTTCTTCACTATTCATTAGCGCCGATTTTATCTCTATAATCCTGTAACATTTCACACATTTTTTGCGTTCCATCAACAATGCGCGGGGTCTGCCTGACGATTAACCCCGCGTCTATCGCATACACACTATTACTTTTTACTGCGCTTATGGTCTGCCATTTTTGCCACTCATCAAGCCACAGTTCCCGACCCTTTGCCATGCCTGTAATAATTACATCCGGATTTTTTTGCATCACACTTTCCATATCCACAGTAGGAGCAATAGTATCTAGCTCACCAAAGACATTTACACCACCACAAAACTCAATAATATCATTCACCAGATGCTGTTTATTAATGGTCATTAGTGGCCGGTTCCATACCTGATAAAACACCCGGACTTTTTTGTTATTCTTATCGGCATATTTTTTTCGCAACTTTTCCAGACGCCGCAGATACTGTTGTGCCCGCTTATCTGCCACGGCCTCTGTACCCATTAACCGGCCTAGCGCTTTTATTGATAGCGCGATATCTTCAAAATCATCCGGTTCACTATTGAATAACTTTAAATCAAGCTTTCGAATGCCGTCAATCATACTTTGCGGATTACCGCTTTTCCAATAAATAACAACGTCTGGCTGTAGAGCCAGAACCTTTTCATAATCAACTTTGACATAACTACCAATAACAGGAATATTTTTGGCCGCCGGCGGATAATCACTATAACTCACCGTTCCCAATATTTGCTCACCTGCACCCGCTGCATAAAGAAGCTCTGTAATATGCGGTGCCAGACTAATAATACGGGTTACCGGTTTAGCCAATATCAACTCACTACCACTGTCATCTGTTACTGTGATTTCACAATATGCGCTGTTAACAATAAGCATTAAAACAATTAAAGATATAATTTTTATCTTCACATTTTCATTCCCGTTATTACCTGTATTAATTTTACACATTATTATAGTTTTCAATAGACCTGGTATATCGGCGTTGACAACCTGTTATTCAATACTAAAAACATATCCCATTATTATTAAACATAATCATAAATACATATGACGCAATACAACAATTAACAACTATATGACCCGTACAATAATGCGATTGACTGTTTCATTTTTTATAGATTACTGGCTCGCTCTGATTCTGCGGGTTATAACCGGTGACATTCTGATAAAACGATTTTATTATTAAAAAGTCTTTATCAATGTCCCCACTGGTTTGTAGCACCTTGCCCACCCCTATCTTTTTATTTTTATAATCCAGATAAGCCAGTGCAACCGGCACATCAGCACCATGCGCTATATGATAAAAACCGGTTTTAAATCCGCGGGTTTTAGAACGGGTTCCCTCCGGCATCAGCCCCAAAACAAACTGTTCACGACTGGCAAATAACTCAATATTTTTCTGTATAAAGCCGGATGTATTATGCCGATCGAGCGGCACCCCTCCCATGGCAATAAACAGCGGACGCAACGGTCCCCGGAACATGCTGTGCTTGGCCACCCAGTTTAACGGCATGTCCATTGCTGATTTTGCCAGCATTCCGAAGATGAAATCCCAGTTACTGGTGTGAGGATAGCCAATTAATACATATTTTTTGACCTGTGGCTGTTGTAAATCCAGCTGCCACCCCAATATTTTCAATATTGCTCGACTAATTAATTTCATATTTTAGTTCGGGTTAAACTTTTATTTAAATAGATGGTCTTTATTAATTGTGTGTAAATGATAAAATTTGCCCACAAAAAAATTACGTTACTGATCGGCTTATTGGAGACAACCTTGTCGCAACACACTGCAATTTCACAACTCAGAGAGTATATCGGCCAGCAAATTCTTGGGCAACCCAGCCTTGTTGACCGGCTCATTATAGCGCTTTTGGCCGATGGCCACCTGTTAGTTGAAGGTGCCCCCGGGTTAGCCAAAACCCGTGCCATTAAAGTATTAAGTGAAGGCGTCGATGCAGAGTTTCACCGGGTGCAGTTCACCCCGGACTTATTACCTGCAGATTTAACCGGCACCGAAATCTACCGCCCACAGGATTCATCATTTCAATTTCAGAAAGGCCCATTGTTTCATAACCTGATTTTAGCCGATGAAATTAACCGCTCTCCAGCAAAAGTACAGTCGGCATTACTCGAAGCCATGGCGGAAAGACAAATTACGGTAGGCTCTGTCACCTACCCATTACCCGAACTATTTCTAGTAATGGCGACCCAGAACCCGCTGGAACAGGAAGGTACCTACCCGTTACCCGAAGCCCAGCTCGATCGATTTTTAATGCATGTATTTGTCGATTATCCTGACGCCGAAACCGAGCGGGAAATATTACACCTGACACGTAACGAAGCGCGCCAGGGTTTGAGTGAGCCAGCTAAGCCTGACACCATCGTGTCACAACAAAGCCTGTTTGAAGCGCGCAATGAAACCCTCGACATTTATATGTCAGATGAGCTGGAAAATTATTTGCTACAGCTGGTGCTGGCCACCCGCGACCCCGGAAAATACGATAGCAAACTCGCCGAGTGGCTAGAGTACGGTGCATCACCGCGTGCCTCGATGGCACTTGACCGTTGCGCCCGTGCCCACGCCTGGCTGGATAACCGCGATTATGTCGGCCCGGAAGATATTCAGGCGGTTGCCCACGATGTGCTGCGCCATCGCATTATTTTAAGCTTTGAAGCCGAGGCAGAAGGCATTAGCAAAGACCACTTTATTAATGAGCTAATCGCCCGTATAGCGGTTCCGTAATGAACGCTCAGGCAACACAGGCAGATGATATTGCACGCATCAAACAATCGACACTGATTGGTTTAAACCGCGATGCGCGCCAGCTTCCCCTGCATTCATCGAGCATTCGTGCACAGTTTAATGGCCAGTATTTATCCACCTTCAAAGGCCGGGGCATGGAGTTTGATGAGTCTCGCCCTTATCAGCCCGGTGATGATATTCGCGCCATGGACTGGAGAGTTACCGCTCGCACCGGCAAAGCACACTCGAAAATATTTCGAGAAGAGCGCGAGCGCCCGGTATTATTATGGGTAGATTATCGCCGCCCCATGTTCTTCGGCACCCAGCAACATTTTAAATCTGTACTGGCCGCAAAAATTTCGGCATTACTGGCATGGAGCACAGCGCATCACGGCGATCGACTCGGCGGGCTGATTTTTTCTGAAACGTCGCACATTGAGTTACGCCCTGCACGAGGCAAATCCGCCAGTCTGCATTTTATTAAACAACTGGCACAACATCCGGCCTGGGACAGTAACACTGATGGCGACCAGCATATCAAAAGTGCAGCCGATTCTCTCGCTCGCTTACAACGTGTCAGCAAGCCCGGCTCGCTAATTTTTTTAATTAGTGATTTTCGTAATATGGACGATTTAAGCTGGTCACAAATTTCCCGCCTTAGTCGAAACGCGGATGTTATTTTAATTTCTATTTATGATCCGTTAGAACAACAGCTGCCCCCCGCCGGAAATTATAAAATCAGTAACGGTGAAACCGAGCTTAATTTAAATACCTACAATAAAAAACAGCGTACAAATTATCAGCAACGTTTTTTAGATCAACAAGTGCAGCTGCAAAATACCTGCCGAAAAATGGGCATGCATTTTTTAAGCATTTCGACTGCAGATGAAACACTCACAACTCTGCAGCAAAAGCTCGGCATAGGTGTAAAAAGAAAATGAACCCAATGCCAGCAAATAACGCCGCCTCTGGAAACATTCCACTGCGTGATATTCATCTTCCCGATGCTATCAGCTGGTGGCCACTGGCCATTGGCTGGTGGCTGCTGCCCATCGTTATTATTTTATGCGCATCGGCTATCTATGCTTTTTTACAATATAGAAAACATCATAGGAAACCCGCGTACAAAAAAATAGCACTTAATGAACTGAATAATATTAAGTTGCAATATAAGAATAATTCAATTGAATGTGTGCGCGCCATTTCGGCGCTATTGCGGCGCATCGCATTAAGCTACCTGCCCCGTGAAAACATTGCCAGTCTAACCGGCAAACAATGGGTTAAGCAGTTAAATCAGCTGAGCTCAGAAACAATATTCAACCATGAAACCGCAGAACTTCTGCAAAAAGCCCCGTATATGAAAGACAGTCAACTTCAAACTGATGAATTATTACAGCTGTGCGAACAATGGATAAAGTCTTTACCGAAAGCTGTAGATGCTAGCGGGGCAAAACCGTGATTTCAGTAGCCAGTTTACAGTTTGTATGGCCTTGGGTTTTTATTTTATTACCGCTGCCACTACTCTTACGATTTGCACTGCCTGCATCTGATAAAAATCAGGACGTGCCTCTGCACGTACCCTTTTTAGAAGACTTTAATCAGGTTCCACATAACAGCCGCTTCATTCATAAAGATAAATGGCTGGCGCTTTTAGCCGGCCTCGCCTGGATGCTTCTAATAATGGCAGCGGCTCGCCCACAATGGCTTGGGGAGCGCGTAGACATTCCGGTGAGTGGCCGCGATTTAATGATGGCTGTTGACTTATCCGGCAGCATGCAGGCCAAAGATTTCGAAATTAACGGCCAGACCATTAATCGCCTGCAGGCGGTAAAACTGGTTGCCGGTGAGTTTATTAAACGTCGCGAAGGCGATCGTATTGGTTTAATTTTATTTGGTCAGCAGGCTTACTTACAGACACCTCTCACCTTTGATACAAAAACTGTCAATATCATGTTGCAGGAATCACTGATTGGCATCGCCGGCAAAATGACCGCCATCGGCGATGCCATTGGTTTAGCGATTAAACGCCTTAACGGCAAAAGCGCTGAAAAACAGGTATTAATATTACTCACTGACGGAGCCAACACCGCCGGTGAAGTGCCGCCATTAAAAGCCGCCGAACTGGCCGCCAAACAGAATTTAAAAATTTATACTATTGGCATTGGCGCGGCATCACGGGAAGTCGGTGGTTTGTTTTTTAAACAGACCGTCAAGAATAATGAGATTGATGAGAAAACCTTAAATGAAATTGCCGTCATTACCGGCGGCAAATATTTTCGTGCCCATAATACCGCTGAACTCAATAAAATTTACACATTGATTGATGAACTCGAACCAGTAGAGCAGGAAAGTCAGAGTTTTCGCCCGGTGCAGGCACTTTATATGTGGCCCCTGAGCATCGCATTATTCATCGCATTCTGGATTGCGATTTTGCCGACACTGACACAATTATTTCAAACACTGTTCGGATTATTTTCAAAATCGCCAAGCAACACACAACAAAATCACAGGCGGACTGATTCAAATGGATAGCCTGCACTGGATTCAACAGTTACATTTAGTCCGCCCCTACTGGCTGCTGGCTCTGTTACCACTGGCCTTTATTGTCTGGCTGGCTGCGCGCACTCAACTGCAAAGTCGCAGCTGGGCGTCGGTAATTGATAAACGTCTGCTACCACATTTACTAGAAGGTATAAGCGAACAGAAAAAACACACACCAATAAAATTTTTATTTTTACTGGGTGCCATTATTATTCTTGCTCTGGCCGGCCCGGCGTTTGAAAAACGTCCACAACCGGTTTTTAAAACACAGTCGGCACTGGTTATTTTATTAGACCTGTCACGCTCGATGGATGCCACCGACATTAAACCCAGCCGGTTAAGCCGCGCACATTTTAAAATAAATGATATTTTAAATCAGCGCAAAGAAGGGCAAACCGCACTTATTGCCTATGCCGCCAAAGCCTATGTTGTATCGCCATTAACCGATGATGCACAAACCATCGCATCACAGGTGCCGGCACTGGAAACATATATTATGCCGGCCCAGGGTAGCCGACTGGATATTGCTTTAAATAAAGCCCTCGAACTTTTCATCAACGCGGGCCAGTCTAAAGGCGACATACTGGTGATTACCGATAGCGTTAACAGCCGCGACAAACAAACCATTAGTGCATTGCACGATAAAAACATTACAACATCTATTTTAGCCATTGGTACCACAGAAGGCGCCCCGATCACAAGCCACAACGGCGGTTTTGTAAAAGATAGCTCTGGCTCAATTGTGGTGCCGAAACTGGATATCAGCCAACTCAAAAGCGCAGCCTTAACCGGCGGCGGAAAATTCAGCTTACTCAGCGCCAATGATCAGGACATTAACTATTTACTCTCCGGTATTAAAGTTGATAAAGAACACAAAAGTACAGATCAAACCGATGCCAGCAGCAAACAGTTTAAAACTGATACCTGGCACGAAGAAGGTCCGTGGCTATTACTATTGATCATACCTTTCGCCGCCTATGCTTTTCGCAAGGGCTTAATATTTGCATTACTGATTTTTATTTTACCCATACCTCAACCGGTGCAGGCCGGCACCAGCGATGCATGGAGCTGGTCAAATTTATGGAGCACGCAGGATCAGCAGGGTGCCAGAGCATTACAACAGGGCGATACAAAACAGGCGGCAGAATTATTTAATGATCCGCAATGGAAAGCCGCGGCTGAATATAAAGCCGGCGATTATAATAAAGCCGCCGAACTATTAGACACTATCGATACCGCCAATGCTAATTACAACCGCGGCAATGCGTTAGCCAAAGCCAACGATCTGGATAACGCCATCAAGGCTTATGAGCGTGCACTGCAACTAGACCCGCAACATGAAGATGCAAAATATAATAAGCAATTACTGGAGCAGGCAAAACAGCAACAGGATAAAAAACCACAGGACAGCGAAAACTCACAGGACAATAAAGACCAGCAGAAGCAGGATGATAAAAATTCCCAGGATAACCAGAGCAACTCGGACAAACAATCAGGTGACAGCTCAGAAAATGATTCGCAACAGAAAAACCAGTCTGAGAGCGCCCAAAATAATGACCAGAACAACAATCAGAATAACGACAAAAACCAGCCTGCTGATGATAGCAGTCAACAAGCCGATGAAGACAAAGATAAAGCCTCTCAGGCTCAACCAAAAGATGAAGCTGATGATGAGAAAAATCAGGCACAACAAACTGCAGAAGCCGAACAAAGCGCCGAAGATAAACAACGCGCCGAGCAACAGGCTCGCGAACAGCAACAGAGTTTAAGCGATGCCACGCCGGATTTAGAACAACAGCAGGCGCAGCAATGGCTGAAAAAAATTCCTGATGATCCGGGCGGGTTATTACGACGTAAATTTAAATATCAGTATAGTCGTGAAAAAAACATAGATGAAAACAAACCCTGGTAAAAATACTATTAGATGAAATTGCTATTAACTGACGATTTATTAATATATTGAACCTTTTGAAACATGTCGCTTTTTCGTACCTGCGTAGACGCAACAGTGACTGAAACAAATATCAACTTAACTATGTTTATGACGACACAGGAACCACAAGACACAAGATTAAATATGATGAATATTAAAAACCTGACAACTCAAATTTTATTTATACTTTTCTGCTTAATTTCAGTAACCGCTTATGCCACTGACATTACGGTAAAAGTTGACCGCATGCAGGTTGAGTTTAATGAAACCTTCACCTTAGTATTCGAAGCCAGTGAAAGCCCGGACAATGACCCTGACTTCTCACCCCTTGAAAAAGACTTCCAGGTATTAGGTACCAGCACCAGCAGTAATATGAGCATTATTAACGGCACCTACAGTCGTACAAAAAAATGGAATGTAAGCTTAATCGCACTGCATCAAGGCACCATCACCATCCCCTCTATTAGCTTTGGAAGTGATAGCAGCCCGTCATATCAAATTGAAATAAAGCAGCCACAAACATCAACCGGCAAACAGGGTGAAGCTTTAATTTCAGAATTAGAAATCAGCACTGTTTCTGCCTACCCTCAGCAACAGATTATTGTTACTCAGCGCCTGCTCAGCTCCAGCAATATTAACGCCTATGAGTTCAGTAAGTTAAACACCAGGGGCGTTGAAATAACCCAGGAGAGCCTGGGTGAAATAAAACAGTATCAAACCAAACGTGGTTCAACACCTTATCTGGTACTCGAGCAAAGCTATGCTATTTACCCTCAGTCTGCCGGACAGTTAACGTTTGAACCCAGCGTTGCAAGTGCCCGTATTACCATTCAAAACAGGCAGAGAAGCCGCTCAGCATTTGACCCGTTTGGTAATAACACCAAAACATTACGGCGTTCATCGGATACAAAAACCGTTACCGTTAAACCCGTTCCTAAAAGCTTTAACGCAAAATACTGGCTGGCGGCAAAAGATGTGCAACTGGTAGAAGAGTTTCCTGATGCCGATGGCTTTACAGTTGGCGAGCCCATTACCCGCACGCTGTTATTAATGGCTGATGGACAAAATGCATCACAACTACCGGAACTGGTTACCCAGGAAGTAAAAGGTCTTAAACAATATCCGGACAAGCCACTGCAAAAAAACAACATCCTCGACACCGGTATCACCGGTGTACAGCAACTTAAAGTTGCCATTATCCCATCGGCTGCCGGGCAATACACCCTGCCGGCTATGTCTATTGCCTGGTGGAACACCCAAACCGATAAACTTGAATATGCAAAAATACCATCGCGTACCTTTACCGCGAAGCCAGCAACCGGTTCTGCTAGCACCCCGCTAAAACCACCGCAGATAAATATCCCGGACAATACTTCCAATAGCATTACAGCCGATATTTCTCAGCCGGAAAATACCCTTGATACACCAGCTACCAATACCGGCGATGATGCAAATAACAGCAGTCTGCTGTGGAAAATAATTTCATTGCTACTGGCTATCAGCCTGATTATTACACTATTTCTATTATGGAAAAAACCCGCAACAGAAACATCAACTGATACTCAGCCGCAGATTAATGAACCATCATTAAAACGGGCTTTAAAAGATCTTCAGCAGGCCTGTGAAAATGATGATGCACAACGGGCTAAAAATGCATTATTAGCATGGGGTAGCGCGTTATTTATTCAGCAACCGGTTAATTCACTGGCAGATTTATCTGCCCGAATTGATGATGCTCAGCTGGCCGAAAACCTACAGTCACTCAATTCTTTTTTATATCGTAGCAACACCCAAAGCTGGCAATGCGGACAACTCCACCAGCTGTGCCGTAAATTTACTGAAAAATATAATACGGCGATGAAACAGTCGGATAAAGCCGGCAGCACCGATCAACTGGAAAGTTTATATAAATAGAATATGGCCATATAACTATATTCAGCGCGTTAACCAACCGTGTTGAAACCTTTATTAGCATCGTCTGTTATTTTAGATAAGCAGAAAACTTGGTGTTTTTCGGTATTTTCTTTTAAGATCTACCCACATCTGTGACACTGTTGATAAAACTATTTCTATCATTCACTGTCACACCATATCACCCACACAAAGCTGCTGAATACCATGAAGCCATACATTATCCTTAAAAGCACACTATTACTTATATTGTTCACTTTGTCATTTTCGCTATCGGCAGCACAGCTCCCCAATCTCGAATTAACCGGCAGTGACGGAAAAAAACACCACTTACAGGATTATTTAAACCAGGGAAAATGGACAGTCATTGTCGTCTGGGGCCCGAAATGCCCGGCCTGTATCGAAGAAATGCCTGAAATACAGGGTATATATGATGATACGCAAACCAACAATATTAATGTTCTGGGGCTAGCCATAGACTTTCCAAGCTTTAACTATGCCAAGCTTGAACAGGTACAGCAGTTCGAAGAGGATTACTTCATCAGCTTTCCAAACTTACTCATTAGCTCTGGCATTTATTATGATTTAGGCATTGGCGCACTCAAGGGCACGCCAACCGTTATCATCGTTAACCCGAAAGGCGTTGTATCTGCCGTGCAGTTAGGCGGTGTTCCGCGCAAGGTCATCGAAAAATTTATTGCTGATGAAAATGCAAAAGCCAGTTTACTGCTTAAAAAATAAATCTTAAATTTTTAATCTGCCAGCATTTTGTTATCTTAGACGGGGTATAATCTACATAATTTAATGACTAAAGAAACGGATCTCAATCATGGCTGACAGACCCACAATGGGCGTTGAAGTTAATATACGCTCTGACTCATCTTCTGCTAATCAGACTTCATTAAGCACCCCCACACAGCACCCTGCACAAACACCTGTTGATAGCCCGTTTTGTATCGCCATAATGGGCGACTTCAGCGGACACACCAGTGCAACTGATAAGCCACGCCTGATAGAAATCGACCGCGATAATCTCGAAGAAGTTATGGGCCGCTTTAAAATCAACCTGCAGCTGTCTTTATCCAACAATGACAACATTCAGATCGAACTGAATGAGCTGGACGATTTTCAACCTGATGAACTCTATGAAAAACTCGAATCATTTGAAAAATTACGCAGCTTACGCCGACGATTAAAAAGCAACAGCAGCTTTGCCGATGCCGCAGCCGAAATCCAGAGCTGGTTCCCGAAAAAAAACGCCGATGCTGATCTGCACGATAAACCGGTTAATGCCCCTGCAACATCAGATGCAATACCCGCCACTGACAATCTGCTAGACAGCATTTTAGGCTCATCACAAACTAGCACACAGGCCACCAGTAGTGCGGCCGTTGAAGCCACTCAAATCGACAGGCTGATTAAAAGCATTGTTGCGCCCTATGTTGAGCCCGCCGCCGACCCCCGCCAGGATGAAATGCTGGAGATGGTAGACCGGGCAACTGCAGCACATATGCGTGAAATTTTGCATCACCCGAGTTTTCAGGCAATGGAATCTGCCTGGCAATCTTTATACTTTTTAGTTAAGCGCCTGGACACTGGCAAAAAGTTAAAGTTGTTCTTATTTGATATTTCCAAACAAGAATTTCAGCGAGATTTAGCCGTTGACGATTTAAGCACCTCTTCAATTCACAAACTATTCTGTGATCCATCAGAAGGTGATAATCCCTGGAGTATTTTACTCGGCAACTACACCTTTACCGACAGTATTGACGATGCATTATCACTCGCCAATATTGGCGCAATTGCACAACAGTCTAATGCCACTTTTATTGCCGGCGCACATGAAAAACTAGCGGGCTGTGAAGCCTTTGCTAAAACAGCAGATTATGAAGACTGGAACTATTCAATCAGTGATGGCACTAGTCAGGCCTGGGACTTATTGCGCAAGTCACCGGTAGCATCTTATATTGGTCTGGCACTGCCACGATTTTTACTGCGGCTTCCCTACGGAAACAAAAGCAAGCCTATAGACGCATTCAAATTTGAAGAAATGATCGCCAATAATAACAATGATAATCACAACCATTATTTATGGGGCAATGCAGCATTTATTAAAGTCGAATGTCTGGCACAAAACTTTTGTAAAAACCACTGGGATATGCAGCCGGGTGAAGTTTTTCAAACGGATAATTTACCGGTTCACTATTATAGCGATGAAGGCGAAACGGTTAATAAACCCATAGCTGAAATTATGCTTACGGAAAAAGGCGGTGAAATTTTAAATCAGCACGGCCTGATTCCTCTATGGTCGGTCAGAAATATGGACTGTATTCGCTCTGCCGATTACCGCTCAATCAATATCAACGCAGAAAAAATTAAAGGCCGCTGGAAATAACAGATTATTAGTGCGGTGCATTAACTTAAAAACCATCGGCATTCCTGTGAAGACACACTAGTCTGCGCTATAGAATATAAAATCGCGGCTATCCGGTTAATGCCTATGTACATTGCGTTTATTCGATACTCCCGGTTGTAAGCAACATGAGAGTAGGAACAAACCGAACTATTAAATAATTATTTAAACGATCGTCCCCGAAGGATTGTATTGGGGCCCAGCGCCTCCATGCATCGCAAGTCACTGGATTTCGGCTCAAAAGCATACCGGAATGACAATAATTAAATATCTATCTCGCCGCTCATATAGATGATTGCTTTACCCGCTATTTGAACTCTATCACCCTCATTAACACACAACACGTCTCCGCCTCTGCGCGAAATTTGTCGCGCTTTCAGCGTTGATTTATTCAGTTCATCCGACCAGTAAGGTATCAACTGAGTAAATGACGAACCGGTTACCGGATCTTCATTTATACCGTATTTAGGTGCAAAAAACCGACTTACAAAATCCAGACCATCTTTATGGCTTTGTACCTGAGCCGTAATCGCCACACCTCGAAGGTCCAGCTCATTAAGGCACGCCATATCCGGGCTGGCATTTAAAACACTTTCTTCATTTTCAAATATCAAAATATAATCCTGTGATTTTAAACATGCCAGTGGCTTAGTCTCGAATGCCTGACTAATCGCCACCGGCATGTCACAAATCTCAGGTGGCTGCGCGGGAAAGTTCATTTCAATAAACTCACCATTTTTAACAACCGATAAGATTCCGCTTCTCGATGAAAACTGTATTGGTGTTGTTTTAGCGGTTTCAAATTGACTAAAAATAATATGCGAAGCCGCTAACGTTGCATGACCACATAAATCAACTTCATGCAATGGAGTAAACCAGCGAATATGGTAACCCTGTTGCGTTGTAACATAAAATGCGGTTTCTGATAAATTATTTTCTGCAGCAATCGACTGCATTAGTTCATCCGGCAACCACTGCTCTAGCGGACAGATAGCCGCCGGGTTACCGGCAAAAACCTCACTGGCAAATGCATCAACCTGATATAGCGGTAATTTCATTTTCATCCCCGTTAAAGTAGAGTAAACTTTTACTAAGCATTTTCACAAGATCCTTATTCCACTCCATCAAACAAGATTACGCATAGACTAAACAACCAGGCCATCATCATGAAACCAGCACCGGTAAAAATCATAACCATATTATTTTTTATTGTATTCGCTGTTATTAATACACTCGCTATCGCATCCGACTATAAAAAAGAGCAACGCTGGGCTAATCAAATTGTCGATTACCTTATAGACGGTGATGCTCAATGGCTAACCGTTAACCAACATAAATTTTTAAGCATATATACCCAAGCTCAAACATTACCGGCAACCGGTGCTGCAATAATTATTCACGGTTCCGGGGTTCACCCTAACTGGGAAGAAGTTATATTGCCCCTGCGCACCGCACTTCCGGAGAAGGGCTGGAGCACCTTATCAATACAGATGCCAGTATTAGCCAATGATGCCGACTACAGTGAATACGCCAATGTATTTATTGAAGTCACGCCGCGAATAGAGGCTGCCATACAATACCTTCAGAAAAAAGGCATTAAGCATATCGTCATCATTGCACATAGCCTGGGCTCCACCATGAGCGCTTACTATCTTTCATCAAACCCCAAACCGCAAGTACAAGCCTTTGTGGCGATCGGCATGCCCGGCACCAGCAAAGATGTGAGAATGAATAATATAAAATCTTTAGCCAAAATCAATATCCCGGTACTGGATTTATATGGCAGTAATGACCTGAGTTCAGTTATTGACTCGGCGAAAGCCCGTAAACAGGCTGCCGCTAACAACCCCCATTACTCACAGCATATGAGCAATGGAGCTAACCACTTTTTTTCAGATAACAATGCTGAGTTAATTAAACTTGTTAGCAACTGGTTAAATAAATAACCCGCCACTAGCTGAATGTATTTATGCCATTAAGAATATGTACTGCTGATTGAGAAGTACGATTAAACATTGTTGAAATTTAATTTACGAAGCTAACGCATCACCTCTAACCTGCTTAGTGTTTGCAAACTTTTTATCACTGGCATTCCAGCCATAATGCCCGGCCCACTGGCCATTTTTAAAATCGATATTCAGCCAGTTAGGCACATAGGGTTTCTGGTTATTAATAGTGAAGTCAGTAACCGGTGGTGGCCCGATATGATCTCCCACCGGGCAACTCTTAGTCATAACCGTATTAAAACGTACGTATAAATTATCAGACAGTTGCTGTGCATCTTTCAATACCACATCAAACTCATCAGCAGAAAGCTGCCAGGCTCCTTTCAGCGGCTGCTCGCTATAAAATGCCAGACGTTTACCCAGCAGACAACTGAAATAAATTTGTATTTCTATTAACAAAACCGAAGTGAGTTGCTGGCTTTGTTTGTCGGCAGCCCCAGATAACTTAACCTCTACCGCTTTATTATGAAATGTGAGTTGTTTCTGCATACCATACCCTCTGATGTCAAACGCCTAATACTGACTAAATGCGTGCTGATAAATAGACACTATATCATAGAATAAATTCAACCCTCTGTGCGTTATACACTATTAACCCTCTACAAAACACAGTAGTTATAACTCATTTATTTATGCTTATGTCCAGCACATCCGGATGCACCCGATACACCCCTTTACGAATACGAAATAAAAACT
>CAZHEA010000041.1:0-26967 GCA_964531165.1 uncultured Thiotrichaceae bacterium | reverse complement strand
AATTCAGGGGCCCGATGCGGTTACAAACTGGGTTATAGATGGATTAGGTACGGGTTCTTTAGGTGATGGAAATTATGCTGCCGCTGTAACTGGCCCACCAGTTGAAGGTGTTACTATTTTTAGTAACTTTAACACACTAACCGGCGGCACAGCCGCCGACACATTCGCAGTGACTTCAGCTTATTCAAGCAATACATTAATGACGATTAATGCTGGTACTAGTGCTTTAGCATCTGATTACGACACATTAGATTTAAGCGCAACAACTGTTAATTCAGACTGGACTTTAAGTAGTGCGGTAGATGGAACCATTATTAGTGGAGCCGCAATAAGTTTAGCCTTTACAGGTGCAGAAAACTTAACTGCAGGCTCTGGTACAGCTGACACAATAACTGGTTTTAATAATGATAATACCTGGGCTATTTCTAATAATGGGTCAGGTGATGCCGGCTCGGGAACTATTCAAGATTCTAGTGATATTGCCGGTGGTGTTACCCCGTTACTGACTACCACATTTAAAAACATAGAAAGCATCACAGGCGGCACACAAGTTGATATTTTTAATATTCAAACCACAACAGATATCTCTGGTTCAATCAGTGGTGGGGCGGGTAATGATACTTTTAATATTTTAAATCCTACATTATTAACCGGTGGTTTATTGGGTGCGGCGGGTGATGACACTTTTAATATTGATGCATTAAATGTTGCCGTTACTATTGATGGCGGGGCAGATACAGATACGTTAATTGGCTTTGGTGTTGAAAACACCTGGACGATTAACGGAACAACAGCACAAGCGGTAATTGCAACTGGCGGTGGCACCGTTGGCTTTAGCTTAGTTGAAAACTTAACCGGTGGAAGCGCAAACGATATTTTCAATTTTAGTGGTACGGGTAGTGCTGCAAATGTTAGTGGTGGTGGCGGGGCATTAAATATCATTACAGCTAAAGCTGTTGTTCAAAACGACTGGCTGTTAACCGGCGCAAATGCAGGTGGTGTTAGCGTTGGTGTAACACCTTATATTACAGCATTTGCCGATATTCAATCACTCGTCGGCGGCACTGCAGGCACGGATACATTAACCGGTTTTGATAATGGCGCAAATGGACTTACATGGGCTCTTTCTGATAATGGCAATTTTAGTGAAACGGGTTCAGGCGCTATTGAAGATAGCGTAAATAATAGCGGAACCATTCTATTTAGAAATATGGCAAGTTTAACCGGCGGTGCGGGTAGTGACACGTTTGATATTTTGACGACGGCAAACATTACGGGAAATATAAATGGCGGTGCGGGCAATGATATTTTTAATATTGTAAACCCGATAAGTATCGGCATTTTGCAGGGTGGCGCAGGTGCGGATACATTTAATATTCTCAACACAACAGCAGTGGTAACAATAGATGGTGGTGCAAGCTCTGCAACTGATCCTGCAGACTTTGATACACTTGTTGGGCCTGACGGGGTATTCATAACAGGAAGCCCGAACATTATCTGGAATATTAATAGCACTGGCAATACTTTGGTAGACTCAGGTGCGACATTAAATGTCAGCTTCTCCAATATTGAAAATCTCACCGGTGGTGTGAATAATGATGCATTTATATTTGGCGATACATTAGTAAGAGGCCTGGTTGATGGCGGTGGGGGTATAGTCAACCGACCAAATAATGATCTGGGCAATACCGTTAACTATTCTGCTTATAATAATTTGATAGATGTTTCTGTTGAATCTGTAACGGTTTTACCCACTCCAATTACGGTATCACCCGTTACGTTGTATGTTAATAATATTAATGATGTAACAGGTAATAGCAGTGCCAATAGTCGAGTAGTCGGCGGTGATGATATAAACACATGGATTATTGATGGAGCAAATTCAGGTAATGTCACCGGGCTTAATTCAGGCACGACTCTTTACTTTGCTGGTGTTGCAACACTGCTAGGTAATGCACAGCAAGATAGTTTTACCTTCCAGGGCGCAGGAAGCATGACCGGTTTAATAGATGGAGGCGCGGGAAACACTGATAACATTAATGCACTAGCAACTCCAGGCGGGAACACCTGGGATATTACCGATACCACTTTAGGTCAGGGGTCATTAAACACAGCCACAAATTTTATTGGTATTGAAATACTTAATGGTAATACAACACTCGACACGTTAAACGCTGCAAATGCAATTAACATATGGTCAGTTACCAGTGATTTTGCTGGAACGTTAAATACCATGTCTTTTACCTCAATGGATGTACTTAACGGTAATATTAATAACGATGACTTTACCGTATCAACCGGTGTAACTAATGGAACATTTAATGGCTATAACCCTGCAGGTACGGCTTCTGATACGGGTACCGATAGTCTAACGGCTGCAGCAGAAGTTGCCGGTAACATTTGGAGTATCACGAGTGATTATGCAGGCACGTTAAATGCCGGTGTATCGTTTACAGGGATGAACACTCTTAATGGTAACACTACCAATGATACTTTTAATATTGCTTCAACCATTGCTAATGGGCAATTAAATGGTGGTGCAGACACCGGTGATATTATTAATAAACTAGCTGGAGCTAATACCTGGAATTTAGCCGATGATAATGACGGTGATATTAATGGCAATATTAACTTCACCGGTATTGAAACTATTAACGGAACGAATAACACCATTGTTGGGCCATCAGTCAATGCCAATTTATGGACAATAGATACTAATTCTCAGGGCAACTTAAATTCAAATTTAAATTTCACGGGTATAACGACTATTACCGGTGGTACTCAAAACGATACATTTGATTTGGCCGACGGTATCACCACTGGCACGTTTAATGGTGGCGCAACAGGTAATGATACGATTAATAAGTTAATCGGCGATAATGTATGGAATCTCGCTACCGATAATAATGGCAACCTTAATGGCACGGTTATCTACACCGGTATTGAAACCATCAATGGTAATAACGGTACCATTATTGGGCATTCAGCGGGCGCTAATCAATGGACAATTGATACGGATTTTGTGGGTAATTTAAATTCAACTTTTAACTTTACAAACATCACAACAATAAATGGTGGCACCACCTCAGATACATTTAATATTAATGATGTTGTCGTTAACGGTACATTTAATGGTGGCAGTGGTGCACTTGATACTGTGTCTTTAATAACCGATGTGTCACCCGATACCACAGCCAATAACTGGGAAATTACGGGAGCGGATCAGGGCACACTTAAAGACACGGGTGCAACATCTATTGTATTTACGTCGATTGAAAATCTGGTAGGTAACGACGGTGATGACAGTTTTGTATTAAACGGTGGCACACTTAGTGGCACAATCACTGGCGGTACTGGCACCGATACGTTAGCGGCAGATAATGTGGCTAATGCCTGGGTAATAACCGGACCAGGTCAGGGCAGGGTTACGGGTGTAAATACAGCAGCGCCAACAACAGATGGTTTTTTTGGGATAGAAAATCTTACCGGTAATGCACAGAATGATAATTTTAAATTTGAAGAGGGTACTTCATTAGCGGGTTTTGCTGTAAATGGCGGGGCCGAACAAAGAGACCCTGGTGACGTTCTTATTGGTGACGGTGATGTTTTAGATCTGTCAGCATTAAAAACAAATATAACGGTTAGATTAGGTGTTGATGCTCTAGAGATTGAAAAGGTCATTGGCAATAATGACAATGGCGGCAGCGGGGCAGGTGTTTATGACGCAACGCTTTTTGGTTCCAATGCGGATAGTAGCTGGCGTATTTTTAATCTGGCTGATCCCGGTATTTCAAACCCCGGCACTAAAGTGGTTAATCAGGGAACGGTTAAAGAAACCAGCGATAATACGGGACTGACTACCATTACTTTTTCTGGTTTTAATAATATTACAGCCGGTGATGGTAATGATACGTTTAAAACAGAAATTAACGGCGATATAACGGGAACAATAGATGGAGGTGGTGGTACCAACACCATTGATTTAAGTTCATTGCTGCTTGTTGATAGAACAATCGACACGGCTTTAACCGATTCAGGTATTGCAAATATTACCGGGATTACGGGTAATGCCAATAATCCGGGTAACAGTAATTTAAGTATTTTAAGAGCAGGAACTATTGATACCATCTGGACCGTTACAGGCAACAATTCAGGTACGGTTGTATATACTGATGGTGGCAGGTCGCACACGCTTGACTTCTTTGGTTTTAATATTCTGCAGGGTGGCACAGGAGCTGATACATTTACGGTTGAAAGTGGCGGCTCAATTATTGATAACACCGTAACCGCTGATACGATTAGTCGCATAAATGGTGGTGCTGGCAACGACCAGCTTATTGTTAATCTTTCCGGTACGGCTTCACAGGTCGTTAATTTATTTGATGGTGACGGTGCAGTTGCCGTAACGACACCAGCGAGTACTTCATTTTCTTTTAATACCGCAATTTTATCCGGCACTGACAGCGTTATCATTAATAGCGCCACCGGTGCAACTGCATTTGAAACAGCCGTTTATACAACCCGTTATACCGCTAATAATCCGGGAGACTCTTCAATCGCAGTCCCCATTAACCATACTTACAGTGATGCATTAAATACCATTGCATCATCGGTTTCCTATGTTCGAGTTGAAGCTGATACCAATGATAATGTTGAGGCCAATAGCCTGATTATTAATGGCAGCGGTAATATTAATACCGTTACTTTGAGTAATAGCACGGGCGGAGTAGGAAACTTTATAATTGAAAATGGTGCTACTGTCGGTTCTGGTGTGGTTGCCTATCAGGTTAACTATCTAAATAAAGGTGGTATTAGCGTTGGAAATCTGGGTGCTACCAGTCGTATCGAACTGGTTGGTGGCCTTGATTTTGGCACAACGGGTTTAATTGATTTAAGCGCGGCGACAATTAATTTACAGGATACAAATGCGGTTATACGGGGTAACCGATTACGGCTGAATTCAGTCTCAGCCATTAATACCTCAGATGCTGCAACGCGTTTATTAACCGATGTAACGGAGCTGGAATTAAATAACTTAACCACTGCATTGTTTATCAATGAAACCAATGCAGGTAATGGTATTGATTTAGTTCAAACCGGCATTACAGGTGAATTAAATATAATCAGTGATAATGGTGATATTACCGATTCAGCTGATTTGACCTCTACTGGCATCGTTAACTTTAGTGCGACTAATGGCGATATTATTCTGAATAATGCTAATAGCTTTTCAAATGATATCAGTTTAGTAACGGTTGCCGGTGGTACGGCAACACTGATTAACGCCGGTTCAGCAACCCGGCTTCTGAGTGTCGCCACAGGAAATTTAAACGTTACCTCTGGTGGTGCTATTACTGATAAGGGGCCGGTTGTTGCCACACTGAATTCAGTTCTTGATGCGGGTGCATCAAGTATTATATTAAATGATACCAATAATGACTTTGGTGTTGTCACCATTCAGAATGCCGGCGCCGTTGAAATTACCGATATCAATAGTGTTGTGTTTGGCAATGTAGCTCTCGGCACCGGACGTTTCACCGTAAATGCGCAACAGGGTGTTTCTCAACAAGACAATACGGGTATTTCACAATTGGCAAATGCATCGGGAACGGCGGGTGCATTAACTATTAATGCCGGCGCAGGTGCTATCAACTTTGCCAGTTTGAATAATACCAATAATTTTGTGGGTGATGTGCTGTTACAAAATAGTGGTAATAATACCGTTGCTATTAGTAATACAAATAAAATTACATTCGGTAATAGTCTACTTGGTAGTGGTGACTTTAACGTAACGGCTCAGGGTATTTCACAATTGGGTGGTTCGTCAATTGTACAAACAGATATTGCGGGTGTAGCCGGAACGGTTTCCTTAAATGCAGGTGCTGCTGCCATTAGTCTGGATGGGCCGAATAATGATTTCATTGGTGTTGTATCGTTAAATACAGATGCGGGCAGTAACGCTGTTGTCATCAGAGATTTGAATAAAATTTTACTGGGTGACTCAAGTGTTGGCGGAGATTTAACTATAACGGCATTAGGGTCAGGCTTGCCTCCATCGGCTCCAAATAACTTAACCGTTGGTGATATTCAACAGGATGTTAATAGCCTTAATGGCGTATCTGTTGGGGGAGTATCAACTTTCCGCGTAAGTGCCGGACGGTCTATTCTTTTAAACAATGTCAATAATGGTTTTGGTAGTGTCGCCTTTCAAACGGCAACTGGAAACGGACAAATTGATAATATTACCGTTTTCAATAACAAAACACTGGATCTAAATAATATCGACTTATCCGGTAACATGGTTGTGTTTGCAAATGGTGATATTAATAATTTCAGTGGCAGTATAAAGGTCGACGGAACCAGTTGGTTTGAAGCCAGTAATGCCGCCGCTTTTAATCAGGACCCGGCTGTTTCTGTACCATCAAGTTTATTTAATGTTGCACTGAACAATGCAGCAAATGATTTTGCGGATATTGTTATCAATGCTGCAAATGATGTAAGTATTACCGATGTTAACGGGATTAACTTTGGTGATTCAAATGCGTTAATAGTAGGAACGCCAGTGACTGTACCGCTTAGGTCAGACTCTAATATTTCAGGAACCTTAACGATTAATGCTGCCAATAATATTGCTGATTTAGGTAATAGCTCATTAACAGTAACGGGGATATCTAACTTTAATTCATCTGCCGGTAATGTTGTGTTAGATGATAATGTAAATTTAAATACGGTGGGCTTTGTTGCTCAAGGCGTAACATTAATTAATGCCGACGGCATTGATTTAGCCGCGAGTACAATTAATACCGATACTATTATCACCGCTTTAACCGGTAACATTACCAATAGCGGTGACTTGAATCTTTTCGGTAATACCAATTTCACGGCGAATGCGAACAGCGATATTAGCTTACTGAATATTGCATCAGGTAATCGTTTACAGGGCGATTTAAGTTTTACCCCGGCCAATGGAAGTTTAAATTTAGTGACGGTTGAAAATACAACGGATACCCGTTTGCAGTTTATTAATGCTACTAACCTGGTCGTTAATTCAACTGCTGCCATTTCTGATACCGCAACAGCAAGTTTAACGGTTAGCGATGTCACCACATTGAGCGCTGCAAATCAGAGTGTCGTGCTTGATGGCCCGGCTAATGATTTTAATAACCTGGTTGTCAATAATGCGGGTTCATTACTTGTAAATGATATAAATACATTGAATATTGCCGGAATAACCGTTACTGGTGAAACCCGTATTAACTCAACAGGAATAACTGCAAGCGGTGATATTACCAGCGGTAGTGTCATTTTAGATTCTACAACCGGCGATGCCAGCTTTAATGCCATAACCGCTAATAACGGCGGCATTACAGTGAGTGGTAATAATCTATTACAGCAAGGAATAATAACGTCACAGGGTGGGGTGATATTAAATGCCACGGGAACATTTAATATGGTTTTCGGTACAACAACGGTTGTTAATAATGGCGATTATGCCGTTAATGGTTCCGGTCAGATAGATTTACAATCGGTTACGGCGGCAAATGATATTGTTTTAGATAACAGTGCTGGAACCGGCTCTATAAACTTTAATGCACCTGCCGTTTCTCAACAGGGTAATTTAACCGCCAGTGCTAATCAAAATATTCTGGTTAATGGTGACCTGACGGCACTATTGGATATTAACCTGACTGCAATTAATGGCCGTGTTAATCAAAATGCAAATTTACTCTCTACTCAGGGTAACATTACGGTTACTTCTGCACTTGATCTGTTTATGGGGAGTTCGTCCTCAACTGTTTCAACAGGTGGTGATATCACTTATAACGCCGTAGATAATATTAACGTTACATTGTTAGATGCTTCAAATGGCAATATAACCGTTAATACGTCCAATGGTGGCATCATTGATAACGCGCCGGCATCTACTAACTTTATTGCTAATACGTTAACCATAGAGTCCGCTACTGGAATAGGTAATGGAGGGGCGATAGAAACTCAGGTTGGGGTGATGGATATTCTAAATACCAGCCTTGGAGCGATTAATATTTCTCAAGATGGAGAAGTGGATATACTGCGCCTGCGAAATGAGTTTAGCTCAAGCAATGTTGGTACTTTTGACATTGATATTGTTGTTTCTGACGGTGATATTAATGTGGCTCAAAATAGCGTATATGTTGATCGTATGACCGGGGGATTAAGAATGGAAACCTCAGCTGATTTTAAAGGTATAGGTGTTGGCGATTCAGCAAACCCCGACATTACCGCTAATCAAGCATTCTTCCTGGTTTTTGATGGTACGTTTGGTACGGCAGACAGGCTTATTTATCTTGATGTCGATACATCAGGTTTTGTTTTTATTGATTCACTAACCACCGCATTTGAGATTAAACCCGGTAACCCAAGGGTTGACTCTAATGGTGTTGACGTAAGTGCTTTAGGTATCGGTGCGGCGCTTGCAGGTGAGTTGTTGGTTGAGGTTGAATCGTTAGGTGATGTTGACCCCGCCATTTTTACTGATTTACAAAATTATAGTGTGCAGGATGTCTCTATACGCATGCCTCGTGATCAGTTGTTTGAAGATGAGCTTGAAGGCGATGCTCAATTACAATAAGTATTGGCTAATTACAGAATATTTTTTGATAGGTAAAACCGATAATTATATGCGCCTTTTTAGATAAAAATTATCACTACTGTTCCGTTATCTTTTCAAGCAGTGGTGGTTCAGCTCTTTAAAATGGGTTATATAATGATTTTTAAATATTTAAACATGAAAATTTATTTTATTACCCCGTCATATCTGTGAAGACAGGTATCCAGTGCATTAGGTCTTTCAGAGCCACTAGATTCCTGCCTTCGCAGGAATGACAACAATTTTTAAGTTAACGGGACAGTAGTGAAACGTTAAATAAAATTTTATACTTTGAATTATCAGGACATGTTTTTATTAAACGGATATAATTCAGCACCAATCAGGATGATAAAAAGTCTTCGTATATCGTAAAGAAATGAAGAACATTTAATCATTAATAATCAAAAAACGATATGCAGGTTTAGTTTTGCAATACAGAGTACCGACACACTTAATTTTTGTTCTCATGCTGGTTTTATTACCTGCCGTTTCTCAGGCGGGCTTTCTTGAAATGCCTGATATTTCGGAGATGCCTGAGTTAGAACGTAAATCCATGCTTAAAGACCTGGATGTACCCAGTGTTCGCGATCGCGACCCTGATCCGGATTCCGGCCCACGCTTAAACGTAGAAAAATTTAAATTACAGGGTATTGTTGAATATCCGGAACTGGGCATTACTAAGGAAGATATTGATAAGCTCATTGAAAGTATTCGATTTGAGCTTATGCAGGAATACAAAGTCGAGAAATCAGGTTTTACCAAAACAGAGCTTGAAGAGGTTTCTACACTGTTAGTAGAAATTGAAGAAGATACTATGGAACGTCACGTTTCTGACCTGGAAGTACAAAAACTGGTTTGGTTAATACGCGAACAACGCTCTAGTCGAGGTATAACTCTGGGTACCATCGAGACGGTAGCCGATAGAATTACCCAGTTTTATCGTGAACGTGGATTTATCTTAGCAAAAGCGTATATACCTCAGCAGGAAGTTCGCGATGGCATTGTGACATTAACTTTACTCCTGGGGACGCTAGGTGAAGTGGAAGTACACGATAATGAGCTATACGATAAAGAATACTTAGCATCTGTATTCGATGACATGCTAACCAACCCGGTGACCAGCTCTGCCGTTGAAGAAAACCTATATTTAATTAATGACTTTCCGGGTGTTTTGGCTACTGGCTTTTTTCAACCGGGTTCTCAGGTGGGCGACACAAAGTTAAATGTGAGCGTAAAAGCAGAAAATAATTACGATATTAATGTACGCCTTGATAACCATGGATCGGAACAAACCGGTTTATATCGGGTATATGCTGAAGCATTTATCAATAATCCGCTAGGTAATGCAGATCAGTTGCAGGTTTCCTCTCTACTAACAGGAAAACCCAGTAATACGACATACTATCAATTTCGTTACTTAAGCCGGTTTTTTAGCCCTCGATTTACATTAAGCGCAGGCGCATCGAGTAATGATTTTGTCCTTGGGCCGGGTAATTCTGAGTCGATTGATCGACTCGGTATATTTGGAGAGACAATCCAATACGATATAACGGGCTCATATAGCTTCAAGCGCAGTAGGGTAGCCAGCTATTATGGTGATATTATGTACAATAATATTGAATCTCAGACGCGAACGAGTGGTTCAGGCGCCAGTAATGACAGGCTAGATGACATAGTCAATAATTTATCATTTTTGTTTAAATATGATGTGCTAGACGAACAAAGCCGAATTCTTCATCAGGGGGATGTCCGGTTATTGTCCGGAGATTTCGTTAAAGGAGCCGATCCGGGACAAGGCGGTGCAGATGGCCAGGATGAAAGCTACTATATACTGAATGCTAGCTATTCATTGCTTACCTTTTTTAAGGTGCCGTTTACAGATTCAAACTCACGCCTGATATACCGTGCATCAATGCAGTACTCCAGTTCGGCTTTATCCTCCATAAATCAATACTCACTTGCAGGCTCATCACGCGTCAGGGGTTACCCTGTCAATCAATATGCCGCTGATAATGCGATATATACGGGGGCAGACTGGTTATTTAGTGCACCTGATTTTCTCGATATGCAAATAGGCGGTGAAGATCTACGCAAAATGATTAGTCCATTTGTATTTTTTGATGCGGCATGGGGCCAGGTGATTTCATTGAACGGATTAGATGATGACACAACCGGGCAGTTGTATGATGTAGGTTTAGGCTTTCAATTTTCATATCGGAATGATTTTCACGGAAATATCCAATTTGCATTTCCACTTAACGCGAAATTTACTGACCCGGAAATTATCACTGCCGATGACAGCTTTAAACTGGTTATGGACTTTCAGTACAGCTTTCGCTAAATCTTGTAGGGATTTGGTGTATATTGGTTTTATATGTGCTAAATCTTTGAATTACTTCAAAAAAAACATAACAATTATGATTGATAGATCGCAGATTATGATCTATTATTCCTACTCACACTATATCAAACAATTAATAAAAATAGGGAACATAAACAATGGCTATTTATCTACAGTACGATGGTATAAAAGGAAACGTAACTGCTGAAGGTTACAAAGATCACATTGCAGTGATGTCTGTACAATTTGGTGTAGGCCGCGGCATTTCAATGGAAGCTGGCAACATGACTAACCGTGAATCTACACGTCCTAGTCTAAGTGAGATTACACTAACTAAAGCAGCAGATAACTCTGTAACGGCTATCTTCAAAGAAGCGGTAACTGGCAATGCTGGTAAAACTGTAAAAATCAAATTTGTTCGCACCGGTGCTGATAAAGTTCAGGAATACATGGATTACGAATTAACTGATGTACTGGTTAGTGGTTATTCAATTTCTGCTGATTCTGAAGGCGAGCCAATGGAATCTATTACACTGAGCTATTCAAAAATCATGATTAACTACAGTGATTTTGATAAGACTAACAAGTCTGGCAATCCACAGCGTGTGGGCTATGACCTGGAAACTGCTAAGCCTTTATAAGCTAACAGTTTCATTAATAAGATTGTGTGTTTTAATACACCAGTCATATTTGTCAATTTACTGCTCCGATTATCATTCAGCCCCCTGATTAATCGTCGGAGTAGTAGATAAATCCTAATATCAATGTGGTTCTTTACCCATGGAAGAGGTTTTAAATTTAACCTCGCTACGAGGGTTCATATTTAATGAGTGACTTAACTCAAGATTCGCGATTAATATCAATATCTTCTCCTTTACCTAAAGATGAGTTATTGCTAACTTCTTTTGAAGGCACAGAATATATTTCTGACCTGTTCGAATTTCAAATTGAAGTCCTATCCAGTAATCACGCGATTACACCTGATCAACTTATTGGCAAAACTGTCGATATTAATATACAAAATGATCAGAAGAGAACCTTTAATGGCTATATCAGCCGCTTTACCTATGGTGAAGTAAAAGCTGATAACCTGCGTGTTTATCGATTAACACTGGTTCCCTGGTTATGGTTTTTATCAAAAACCAACAATCATCGTATTTTTCAGGAAATGTCGACCAAAGATATTATTTCACAGATATTTATGGATCTCGGCTTTAATGACTTTGACTATAAAGCCACCGGAAATACTGCTCCGCGAGAGTATTGCGTACAGCATAACGAAAGTGATTTAAACTTCATCTCCCGCTTATTTGAAGAAGATGGCATTGCTTATTTCTTCAAGCAAGAAAGTGGTAAACATATTATGCAAATTGTTGATGAAGCAAATGCATATCAGGTATGCCCGGAAACCGATTTAACCTATTCAAAAGGTAATCAGCCTAACTCACAGCTTAATCGCTGGGAACATGTTTATGAGTTTAGAAAAGGCAGTTGGAGTTTAGACGACTACGATTTTACCGCACCACCAAAAGATCAGTTACAAACGACTGCATCTACCAGCAAATTCGCCAATGTTGGAAATTTTGAACACTATGAATACACGCCGTATCATGATTTTGCGGGATTAAAAGATTTAACAAAAAAACGCATTGAAGCTGAAGAAGCACCTATAAATGTAATCGAAGCATCCAGTGATTGCAGCAGCTTTTATGCCGGCGGTAAATTCAAATTAACAAAGCATGCAATAAAAGAAGAGCAGGGCAGTTACATTATTACGGCTATTCGTCACCGGGCATATGACAATAGCTACCTTGCAGGAAATGATAGCCAGTCTGAGTACGGCAATGATTTAACCTGTATTCCGGAGAATGTACATTATCGTCCACCGATGATTCACCAACGCCCGATTATGCGTGGGCCACAATCGGCTATCGTTGTCGGGCCTTCAGGTGAAGAAATTTATATTGATGAATTAGGCCGAATTAAAGTTCAGTTTCATTGGGACCGGGAAGGCAAAAACAATGAAACCAGCAGCTGCTTTATCCGCGTCATGCAGCCCTGGGCTGGCGCTGGCTGGGGAACCTCTTTTATACCGCGTATTGGTATGGAGGTTATTGTTAATTTCCTTGATGGCGACCCAGATCGTCCTATTGTGACAGGCTCAGTTTATAACGGTGACAATGCAATACCATTTGGCTCTAAAACACAGAGCGGTATTCGAACACGTTCCAGTAAATCGGGTACAGCCAGTAATTGTAATGAGCTTCGCTTTGATGATTTAAAAGATTCAGAGCAGGTCTTTATTCATGCTGAAAAAAACATGGATACCGAAGTTGAGAATGATGAGACCTTATCTGTCGACAACGATCGCAGTAAAACCATCGGCAACGATGAATCATCTTCAATAGGTAACAATAGAACTAAATCAGTTGGTAATGATCAATCTGAAAAAATTGGTAATAATAAAACAATTTCTGTTGGTGCTGATCATAGTGAAGAAATTGCTAAAAACAAGAGCATGTCTGTCGGTGATAATCATGATGAGAAAATTGGTAAAGACATGAACCTCGACGTCGGTAAGAACATAGTAATTAAAGCCGGCGACTCTATATTACTGAAAACCGGCTCTGCATCTCTGATGATGAAAAAAGATGGTACCATTATTCTGAAAGGTAAAGATATTACCGTGCAGGGCTCTGGAAAGATTAATGTAAAAGCCTCAAGCACTGTCGCCATTAAAGGCAGCAAAGTTACAACTAACTAGGTGTTAATATGAGTGACCTTTTAACATCTGAGTTATCTTCTGCTGTTACCAGCACTGCTCCTGAATCGGGTAGTGTTTTTATCGGTACGGTAATTGAAATTGCAAATGACGGTTCAGCATTAGTTGATTTTGATGAAAATCCAGAGTCAGAAGCCATTAAAGCCATATCGACTGTTCCCATAACTCAGCAACATATTTCACGTAAAGTTGCCCTATTATTCAACGCGGGAAATTTTAGTAATCCGGTCATTATGGGGGTTATACATTCACCCCTGGATTCTGTTATTGAATCTTATGAATTATCATCACAGCCCTCTAATCATTCAACAGAGCCTGAGATAGCGGATAAAATTAGTGATGCTATGGTTGACGGTAAACGAATTGTTTTAGAAGGAAAAGAAGAAATCGTACTTAAGTGTGGCGAAGCTAGTATTACACTGACTAAAGCCGGTAAAATTTTAATAAGAGGGAAGTATTTATTAAATAGATCATCCGGGGTTAACCGTATTATGGGTGGCTCAGTTCAGGTTAATTAACATTAATCTGGCTAGTTAAAATAAGTAAAATACTTAGCTGACGTTAATCTTATTTTCATCAATATTTTATATGTAATTATGTTTTGTCATCTCATGTTAGAAATTTATGTTACAACTAAATAACAATACTCCTTTTGCCACTAAAATGGCTTTGTTTCCTGATGAGCAGGGCGTAGACACGCTCTATCTGCTAGTGCGAGCAAGCTTTAATATTGGCAAGGACTGGACGTTATGTAATGAACAAGCTCCTCCTGTTGAAGCCGATATTTATCGTGGTGAGCCTAATGACAGCAGCATAAAATATGCATCAGATATGCATACCGGTAAAGCTGCTAGCGACATTATAGTACTCGGCAAAGCCTGTGCTCATGATCGACAGGAAGTACAACAATTAGATGCAAGTGTCACCGTTGGTAAGGTATCAAAAACGGTTCGGGTATTCGGTAATCGCCAATGGATTAATGGGCATATTTCAAAGCCCGAAGCATTTACAACAATGCCTATTATTTATGAAAAGGCTTTTGGTGGTGTTGATAAAAGTCAGGCAGAAGCACCAGTATCTTTTGATAAAAATCCGATTGGTCAGGGATTTAATAAACATCAGTCTGCAGACAGTATGAATGGAACAATCTTACCTAACCTTGAAGACCCGCAGAATCTGATTAAGGAATTTAAAGATAATCCGCACCCTGCCTGTTTTGCCTCTGCCTCTCCAGCATGGAAGCCGCGGATGCAATATGCCGGCACTTATGATGAGGACTGGCAAAATACCCGTGCTCCATTTTTACCGACAGACTTTAACAAGCACTTTTGTAATACTGCACATGAAGATTTAATTTATCCCGGTTTTCTACAAGGCGGAGAATCAGTTGAAGTGACTAATATGCATCCCGCGGGAACTATCCGTTGCCAGTTACCTAAAATAAATTTGTCATCAAATATACAGGTAAAAGATCAGCAATTTCAGCCAAAGTTTAATCTTGAAACACTTTTAATTGAACCTAATTTATTACAATTAAGTATGACATGGCGTGCAGCTTTTCAGTGTGATAAGAAAGCACTCAAAATAGATAATATCGATATTAATTTATTGAGATAAGGAAACCCAATGGCACAAACTACATTTGCAAATGCAAGAGGCATTGCTCATAAAGGCAGCGGAGGTTTAAGTACTGTGTTTCCTGATGTGTGTAAAACACCAATTGGTAATTCCGTTGTTCCCATACCATACCCCAATATCGGTAAGTCTTCAGACACTGTCAAAGGCGCTAAAACGGTTAAAGTAGATGGACAGATGCCAATGGTTAAGGGTGCTAAATACAGTACCAGTACGGGTGATGAAGCCGGCTCTGCAAAAGGCGTAGCCAGCGGTACAACTAAAGGCGAGTGTGAATACATGATGTACTCATTCGATATAAAGTTTGAAGGTAAAAATGTGTGTCGTATGGGTGATCCATTATTCCACAACAAAAAGAATATAATGGGGTAAAGCTTAATAGCAAATACGCTATTAAGCACCAGCTAACATGGTACAGGCTCAATTACAAAATGATGAACTTACAGTAAATAATAATACCGTGAATGCATATCAGGACATTTATGATCAGTACGTCGTTGAATCATCTTTTTTATGGTTACTGCGATCGATTGCTATAGAACAACCACATTATAATGCGCAGGATATTATTGAGCTTGAAAACCGAATCGAAGCCCAGTTAAATGGTCTACTAACTGCTATTGACGATGCGTGGCAAGCCTGTTTAGTTGCACTTGAACTAGAAGAGCCAGGTGAAGTTTTCACCGCGACTATTGTGGCTTTCAGAAGCCACGATATGGAAAAAATTCAACAGGCTGTACATGCCGGTCTAAGCAACAAAGAAGCGGAAAAAGGCCTGATCTCTGCACTTGGATGGTTACCAGAGAAACTCATTCATCCGTGGTTAAAAAAGTTTTTTACCAGCAAAGATTTAAACCATAAGTATCTGGCACTTTGTGCCTGCAGTGTTCGGCGTGAAAATCCTGTCGATTATTTAAACCGAATGCTCGATAGAGACGACTGCAAGCAAAATATTAAACTTTATGCACGAGCGCTTAGGCTTATTGGTGAAATAAGACGTCAGGATTTAATGCCGTATCTAGCAGAAGCGTCAAACCATGAAGATCAAGATGTAAAATTTTGGGCAATATGGTCAGCAATATTGCTGGGGCAACATCAGCAGGTAACTCAGTTAGAACCGTTTGTGCTTAATGCAAACCCTAATCAGTTACATGCTATCAATATTGCATTTCGTGTTTTACCTATTGAAACTGCACGAGAATGGATCTCTAAATTATCTAATGATCAGACACAAACTCGTATTGTAATACAGGCAACTGGAATTTTAGGTGATCCACATGCTGTAAACTGGTTAATATTAAAGATGAAGGAAATTGCAAACTCTAGATTAGCTGCTCAGTCATTTACTTATATTACCGGCCTAAATCTAATAGAAAACAACCTAACCGGCGAAGACCATAAGCACCTTATGGAGCAAAACAACAATTTGGAAGAAGACGATATAAATCTGGATGAAGATGAGAATTTGTCCTGGCCAGATTATGATAAGGTTTCAGCACTGTGGATGAATAGCGGAAGTCGATTTATAACCGGACAACGTTATTTTTTAGGTCAGAATATATCTGAACAACACCTTCAACATACAATTTATCATGGCAACTTAAGGCAGAAACATGCTGCAGCTTTAGAGCTTGCACTAACTCATACAGAACAACCGCTGCAAAATACACGTGCAAAAATATCAGCACAAGGCCAGCATAATGAGTAATACATATAAAATGTACATCGCAGGAACAGGGATGATAACTCCACTAGGTGACAGTGTAGATAAAACCTGTGCTGCGGTTAATGCCAATATCAGTGCATATCAAGTATCAGAGTTTTTTACCAGGAAACAACAGGCAATTACCCTTGCGCGTATACCGGAAGCTATTTTTACTGACTTTGAATCTGAAATAGATGAGGGTGATATCTACGGTGAAGTATATGATCATATAATTAAAATGAGCATTATTGCATTAAGAGAGATGTTTTCTCAGGTTGAGATAACAAAACCTGTACCGCTAATATTATCCATGCCAGAAAGTAATCCTTCCGTAGAATCTATTCCTCTAGATTTATTAACAACAAATATACTAAACCAGAAAGATCTCCCCATAGATGCAAAGCAAATTCGTACGATAGCAACTGGTCGAGCTGGTGTAATTCAGTCACTGGAACTTGCACACCGATATTTATATGAAATGAATCAGGACTATGTCGTGATTGGCGGAAGTGACTGTTATTTTGAATATCCTGTTTTACAGTGCTTAGATTCGCAACAACGTCTGAATGCAAGTGGCGTAATGGATGGGTTTGTTCCGGGTGAAGCAGCAGGCTTTATACTCTTAACTAAAGATGTTAACGCTGCGGCCAATGAGAAAAATAAAATTATATCTTTATCATTACCGGGTATCGCACAGGAGCCCGGCCATCTAAACAGTGAAGATGTTTATATGGGGGAGGGCTTAGATAACGCATTTAAGTTATGTTTAACTAACAACAAACAGCCTATAACAAAAGTTTACACCAGTATGAATGGTGAAAGTTTCTGGGCCAAAGAAAATGGTGTTGCAATGATGCGTAATAAAAAACATTTCCATGAAAATGTAACAACAGAACACCCGGCAGACTGTTATGGTGACTTAGGCTCTGCCAGCGGCGCAATCTTAATCGCTTTATCAGCCACTGAACTATTAAACCAATCAACCGAATACAATCATTTAGTTTACACATCATCAGATAACGAATGGCGCACTTCCGTTATCGTAAACAAAATTAATTTACCGAGTTAAGGAGAATCATGTCATGACGCAGATAGGAGAGGCAGCATCACCACCTGAAGCCGATACGCCTGAAGACAAAGAAGAAGAGGTTAAATCTATCCAGGTTCGCTATAGTGTTTTTTTTGATGGCACCCTGAACAATAAAGCGAATATTGATGCACGACTTGTTTCTGCTAAACCTGAAAGCTTAACGGCTGAAGAAAAAATCGTTGCAAGTGAACTCAAAAACAATATGTCTATTAACGAGCTAAGCTGGGCACAAGGCTTATATAATAAATATAATAAAGTTGATAGCTATGAGAATGGCTATACTAATATAGTTAAGCTAGAAAGAAACATTGATGCAGCACCACAAAAACCATATGACATAGGCTTGTCTTCATATCTTGAAGGCGCCGGAACACTTGACGGGAAGAAAGACAAAACTTTGGGTTATGCTCTAGGAGTCGGTCGATCCGGGGTAAAGAAAAAAGTTAAAAAAGGTGTTTCAGAAGTTGTTAAAAATATTTCTAATAAACACACTGAAAAAGACGTAATAATAGAGGTGTTAACACTCGATACTTTTGGATTTAGTCGTGGTGCTGCGAGTGCACGATATTTTATTTATATGGCTTTATTAGATGGAAAGTCTGTTAAGCAACAATTGCAGGATCGGGGTTACAAAGTAAAGAAAGTTGAATTTGAATTCGCAGGTTTATTTGATACAGTGTCATCTCATGGTTTGTCCTTTACTAATGACACGCCATCTTTAAAGCTGGATGCAGTTAGTTTTGCAAACAAGGCTGTACAATTAGCAGCTGCTGATGAACATCGTGAAAAGTTTTCACTTACAGATATTAATAGTGCGAAACCTTTTGATGCTATACAGGTATATTTACCCGGCGTGCACTCTGATGTTGGTGGTAGCTATCGTGACAATTCACCCGATGGACTTGAAAACGGCGAAAAGCAGTTAAATATTTATTGGACTTTAGGATCCAATAGCGAACAAAAAGCACTTGATGAAAAAAAGCGTTTAATAGAGTCAGGCTGGTTTAAAGAAGATGAAATAGACTTAAAAGTATCAACTCGTCATAGACCTCATGGTGGATCGCGACATCACCGAACAAAAGAAGCAAGTTTGTATGTAGGCAGATCCAAAGTTAGTAATCAATACAGCCGCATACCGCTACACATAATGGCTGATCGCGCTCGTGATAGTAAAATTAAATTTAAACCTAGCTTAAACTCATCAGAAAAAGTACCCGGTTCATTGAGCAAGGCAAATAAAGAAATAAAAAGCTATTTTGACAAGCATAAGGAAACTAAGGCCTCATCCGCATATACGTCTATAGCGAGTGACTGGCATGATAATAAGCGTTCATGGCTAAAATCGTTACGTCATGATTATTTTCATTTTTCTGCACACTATTCTATTGGTTTATCTCCTCGTTATAAAAATGGCAAACGATCTCGTCTGGTAATTCATGGGTAGTTTAATAAACAACCACACAACAAAAATAAAAACATGTCTGATACTTATAATTTTGCTAGTAATTATGGGCCAGGCAACAGGAATGGCTATGAACTCTAATAAAAAATATGACTATCAGGTTGGTGAAAGTGCACCATCCAATTTACCCATGCAAATAATCTCAGGTTCATTAATTTTTGAGGATAACAAAGGCTCACTATATGTGCCTAATATGGTCATAGTTGCAAATGGATGGGGAGAGTGGAGGTCTTCACATGTTTTAGATAACGACGGATATCCTTTGCCTGAAAAGTTAAAGCTAACTTTTTATTCATATACAGAAAATAAATTTTACCAGGATGAATTCGACTTACCACTTGAAAAATTAAGTGATTTGTTTTCTAAAGGGTTTTATAGTTTTAATCAAGATGATGACATAACATTTGACAGGTTTATAATAGGCACAGCTCCAGGAGGCATAGTAACAGTTTGGATCAGTGCTTATGATCGTCGTATCGAAGTATTTCAGGGAAAAGCTAAAGAGATTGATGGTGACTGGAAATGGGTAGTTGATAACCCTGAAGTTTCACGAATGGAATATATAAATGAAGTAATAGACTATGAGCAACGCACTGCTGAATCAAAAAAAGATTTTAAAGAAAATGGCATTCCATTTGGAAGGTGGGAGAAATACCACAACTCAAGATACTATTGGCAACCCGTATTGACCGATATGAATCTCAGAGACGGCATTATAAAATATATCAGTTTTTATAATGGTGAAAAAGATTACTTAAACCTACCATTAGAGAATTACCATAAAGATTTAGCAATCGCTATACCTGACAAATTAAGCATTATATGGAATAGAACAGGGTACTTAATAAATGACTTGAGCATTGAAGTATTTTTTGATGAAAAAGAGATATTCAACGCTTTTGAAACAATCGAAAAAGATAAACTACCTATTGAAATGGAACTCAGAATGGAACCTGAAAAAAACTATGATTTTACTATCTGGTTGCGTAATGCTAAAAACAGCATTGAACTCAAAAAAACTAAAATTAAAACCTGGAAGCCAGGTGGCATGCGTTATGAAAATGCAGGGCCTAAAGATACCGAATAAAACATCATTTTCTAGCTCGACTTTGTATTTTTAATATGGCTGTTTTTCTCTAAATAGCAGTATATTAAAACTGATGACTGTATTCAATTAGTTTGTTTCGGTAGTACCGGATCAAACAAGTCACCAAATAAGCTGTGTAAAACCAGCTTTCTTTCGGCCTTCTTACTGCGCTTAATATCTTTCCATGGCACAACATATAATATCTTAGGCAGCTCTTTATTTCCTTTAATTGTAGTTGTACGAAGTTCTATTTTATCTTCAGCAACAGCTAAGGAGACAGGCAGTATTAAAATAATGATCAAAATATATTTAAGCATCTTTGAGTGTACCTTGAAGATGTTTTACCCACTCCAGAGTCCCTTCATCCTTCTTCTTTAATAATGACATATATAATTTATAATGTTTAATTGCTAACTCAATATCCTGAAGGTAGATATCGTATAATAGCGCGATATTATATTGGGCATTGGCGTAATTAGGTTTTGATTTAATAGCCAGAAGATAATCGTTTTTTGCTTTATGTATTTTTCCATTTAAGATATATAGCTGAGCTCTTAAATTTAATGCCTGTGCCTGTTTAGGGTTTAGCTCGATTGCCTTATTGACAAATTTAAACGATTTTTTATATTCGTTCTTCTTAAAATAAACCAAAGCTAAATTAGAATAACCACCTGCTAAATCAGGGTTATTTCTTATGAATTCGTTGAAAACTCTTTGTGCTTTAGAGAGTTCGTTATTATTAAGTGCGGTTATACCACTACGATATTTATCGCGAGCAGATTTTGATATACCATTGGTTTTAACTTTGTTACTAGAATTAGTAACTGCATTACCCGTTTTTAGCTCCTGCTGCGAACAGGATGACATGAACCCCACTAGCAGTAGAGCTATTATATTAGCTGATATATTTCTAATCGTCATAATATTCATCTTAATACAATTACTCTTAGTGTAAAACATTAATGTATGAGTCAACCTTAGGGGCTCGTTTATAACGGGTAGGAAAGAGCTCAATTAATTCATCGTGACTTAACTTTATCCATTTATTGAACAAACCCTCTTTAACTCTGGATAAGTTGATTTCTAAAAACTCAATGGACTTGTCTTCAAATGGAAATGCCTGATCTTCAAGTAGAATTTCATATTGATCCAGTTCATCATCATTAAGGCTTTTGGGCCTGTCTGACTCTAAAAGAGATATACTGAATTTCTTATAAATCAAGGCAATTGAATATGTAGCTTCAGTAGCAGCTTCGTATATTTTATACTTTGATGCTGCGCCGTAAAACCGAACTGAACTTTGCATCGCTGATTTTTTCTTTCTCAAGCTTTTCTTTAATGGCAAAGATAGTCGTATTTTATTAAAACGGTTCATCTCGCTTCTCGCAAGCCCAAGATTAGAAAAAGATGCAATATATTTTGTTCTTTCAGTACGCATATTATTTAATGCATTTTTGTCAGCTTTAATTATACGCTTACGCCAAACGTTAGCTTTGCCGGGATTTGATTTCTTAGTATATAACTCAACCAGCTTATACATTGACTCCATATATTGTGGATATGGTTTCTTGAACTTGGTTGAATACTCTTTATATGATCGAATTGCATCATTATATTTCTTTTTCTCTTCATAAATAGCTGCTGCCTGCCATAAAGCAGCAGATTGATGTTCAATGTTACCACTCATTGAAGACATTTTTTCAAACTCTGCTGCAGCCTTTATTCCCTGGTTTGAGCTCAAGTAAGCAACAGACAGTTTTTTAGATACATCTGCCTGTAATTTGTTTCGAGGATATAGCCGTTTAAAACGCTTAATATCTTGTATAGCACTGTTCCACTGTTTATGTTGCATATTGAGTGCTATAGCATCATACAACCCGGTTGCAGCAATTTTTGAACCCGCAGCTACTGTAGAAATTCTAGAAAAATGCTTAATAGCTTGCGGATGATCTTTATTTTTTTCAGCAGTTTCACCCTGTCTGTATATAGATAATGCCAGCTTATCTCTATATTTTACTTTGTGCTTTACACTAACCTTTTCTGAAGCAATAAGTTGACTGAATAGCAGCTCTGATTCAACATAATCTTTCAATTTAAAATAAGATTCCGCTTTAAGGGTATAAATGTAACTACTTTTTTTACGTTGATTACTATTGATTAGTATATCTGCAAGTTCAATTGTTGATTTGTAATCAGATGATTTGAACGCCAGTTCTGCAGCATGTAAAATTATTTTATAGGTCTGCTTATCATCTGGATATTTTTGCGCGTATTTCAGTGCATACGAAATGTGCTTTTTCAAATATTTTTTATTTTTATCATTACGCAGTAATCTATCGCTGATAATAATACTCGCGTAAGCTGATTTCTTATGAACGATTAAGCTATTGTCATAAGCCGCAAGTTCATAATACTTTAACGCCTGATTATATTTTTTCTTCTGAGCTAGCAATTCAGCATATAAAAAGTAAATATTATCTTTCTGCGCATAGGCACTATAATGTTTGAAATAACGCTTATACCAGCGTTCAGTTAATTGATAATCTGCATTTTTCGCTGTGTTTTGATATCTATTGTGATAATAACCCGTCATTATAACGACATATTCTTTTAATGAACGCCTGATCGCACGATTAATACTGGAGTTTTCATTTTTATTTTTCCAGTATTTGCTTGACGGATTATACTCCAGGTAGAACCCTTCAATAGCACCATAAACCTTATTGGTAAATCCACTATTTTTCCAGATCTCAATAATTTTTAAATGAGAGTAGGGGATATTATCTGATTTTGGATAATACCTGATAAATTGCTTGTGTGTATCAACAGCGTCTGAATACCTTTCCTGCTTCAGGTATATATCGGCAACCATAGAATACGTGTGATATATATAAATAAAATTAGGCTGATCTTTAAAATATTCATAAAGCGGCTCAGACCCGCCTAAATAAGAGAAAGCCAGTCCGACTGCTCTGAAGTACTCATTAAACTGTTCTCGCTCTGACTTATCCAGTTTTTCAAACTCATCAAACTCATGCTTCAAAACCGCTTCAAGAAAATCATCTACTGCATCGGTATAAAATTGCTGCTTAAATCTGGCCCAACCGCGTTTAAAAAGAGATTTTTCATAGAATATTTCGTTACCTTTTGCGGTGATCACTTCGGTGTAAGAAAATTCAGCCGTGCTATAGTCTCTATATGAGAATGCATCTTCTGCAATACGAAACTGAGCTTCAGCATAAAAAGGGCTTTTAGGGTAATTTTCAGATAGCTGAGTTAAAGCATCAATAGATTCTGTGTGGTTTCCACGCTGATCATAAGCTTTAGCGAGCTGATACAGTATTGCGTCATTGTTTTTTGATTTAGGAAAATCACGTAGAGATGTGGTTAGTAGTGTAATCGTTTTATCTAACCTAGAGTTATATACTTTATCATCAAACTTATCTTTCTCATCCTGACTGAGCTCTTCCTGTTGCTGTAGCAATCTATCACTATAGCTAAACTCTAATTCAGCAAGTCGATTTAATGCATCAAGCCTTGCATTATCATCATCACCAGCATTATTTAAATAGTTCGTATAAGCCTCTCTAATTTCATCATCAGTCTTAGGCTTTATAAAAACTTTACTAGCTGAGCTTTTGCTCGTTGTTACATCGATATCTGCAAGGCTATCGTTATTTTCACTGGATTTACATGACACTAGTAACAGTGACAATATTAATGTGATGATATATTTTTTATTTATATACATATTAGTTGTTTAACTCTTTACTACTGTCATATAGCCGGGCAAGCCCATATCTTGACTGATTAAGATAACTCTTTATATACTCAATTCTCTGATTGGCTAATTGACTGATTACCTTTTGATAAACATCATCATATTTTGAGATAAGCTTTGAAATTCTATTTTTTATTTTTACATTTTTAGCTAAAGTCTCAAATTTTCTAAGTTGTTTATAATTAGTCAAAAAAGATTCTGGAAAAGACCGACCATAATCAAAACTGTTATTTTCAATAATAAGACTTAGTGTTCCGTCATTAAAAACTAGCTTAGAAAAATCATTATGTTTTTTTGCTATCTTTTTTAAGCTATTAATACGTCTTTGGTAATAATTCATAGCTTCAGTGTAACTAGTAGAAACCGTCATTTCTTGCTGTAATTTTTCATATACGTAGGGAATAAGCAGATATGACTCATCAACCGACAAGTCATACGTCTTCTTATCTTTAAGAATAGTTAATGCATTTAACCCGCCAATATAATCACCCTGACTGGTCGCTGTTAACCCCACACCCAATAGCGCTCTATTCGTATAACGGCTATCTAAACTAATATGCCTGAATGCAGCACGCGCATCTCTAAAAAGTTCACGTTGTAGTAATGCATAACCCATTATCAGATAAAGCCGGTTAGTCATTTCATCTTTATTGGTTTTATTAGTTAATTTTAACAAATTTTTAATTTTACTTTGAGCATCTGTCCACCAGCCCTGACGAATATTAGCAATAGCAGTATTCAATTGAGCATAAGAATAATACTCGGATGTTTTGGGTATTTTATTGTAACTGGCAACGGCCTGACGATGCTTTTTTAAATGCTGTAAGGCTGATCCATTTAATAAATAGGCATAAGCGGTGTTTTCTTCTGATAACTCTGAATATATTCCATTAAGCAACTTTATTACCTGTTTCCACTGATTACGTTCAGCATAATATTTTGCAAATAGAAAATGTACCGGCGCGGCTAATGAATCATCTCCTTCATCTAATAGATCCTGATATAAACGGTTAGCAAAATTCCATTCATTATTATGAAGAAGCAATTCGATAATACTGACAACAGCTTTGGTATCAAGATTATCATCAACTGTTTTTCTATTGAAATATATAAGCTGAATGGCTTTAACAGGCTCATCAGCAAGAACTAGCTTATTTATATTGATCAATAATTGATCAACATTAGGCTCAATTTGAGTTTTACCTGCATTTTTTCCGGCAAAGTCAGAATAAAATGAAGACGAGGTAATCTTAAAGTCAGCCTCAAGTTTATTGATATCCTGAATAGCTGTTTTTTGAGCGGCCTGCACCGGCAAGTGAATAATTAGGCTAAAAGTGAAAATAAAACTGATTTTTACAAGACAACTGATCCTATTGATCATTTTCAACATCCATTGCTGTACACAGATAAGATTGCATTAACAATCAAAAACTTAGTGCATTCTTTAAGAGTTAATTCAGAGGAGAAATATAACATTTAGCGTGATTTCAGGCAAATGTATAGTCGTTGTTGTGGTAGTTATTACGCAATCATAAAATTAGGGTCAGTAAAATCAGGGTCAGTACACAGATTGCACTAATATACTAACTAAATGAAAAAATAACCTGCTTCATCTTCTTCTATTATATGCCGACCTAATGGTTTTGTTCGTGTTAGACGATTTGTCATCTGTTCAATTTTATCTTTAAAATTATCACTACCTAGTACAAGCTGTTTTTTAAGCGCATCACGTATCGCATGAATTTCTGTAGGTTCAATATGTGTTTTAAATAATTCGCGGTAAGCAAGCTGACGTTGTTCCGGCTCATCTTTTAAAGTGAGATAAAGTGGATGGGGTTTAATAAGCTTGTCTTTTTTGCCGTTTGCATTACCGGCATAACTAGACCAACTATATTCTTCTGGATGCGATGTCATGTTAGCCCGAACAGGGTTGAGCTCTATATAACGCATACAGGTTAAAAAATAAGCATCGCTGTCAATTAAACAGGCTTAAAAGCGTCCTTCCCATAACGTTCCGGTTCTTTTATATGTATGATTAATATAGCGTACATATTTACGCCCAGGTCCTGCATCATATGAGTGATGCTATGTTCGTGCAGCGGGGTAACTAATAAGTGCACAAGATTAGTCATTAATACATATGCATGAATATGTGCCTGATTTTTATCAGCGGCATCCGCTAAATCGTCTATGTATCGCCCATAATCTTCATCGGTGTAGAAGCACGCTTCACGATTGTTACCTCTTTGTATTATATGTTGTGGAATTCCCAGAATTGTAAATCTTGGTAGTCGTGCCATTGATAACCTCCATGTTAAATTTGATTAATCACTAATGAGTTGATACACGAATTTATTAATCGTATATTAGTGCAATCTGTGTTCTGACCCCATTTTTATGTTTAAAGGGTTTGTGGGATCGGCTATTCATGTGAAAGAGATCTGCGCCAAACTGA
>CAZHEA010000040.1:22851-27694 GCA_964531165.1 uncultured Thiotrichaceae bacterium | reverse complement strand
TGGAAGATGGCACGCCGGTTAAGCCTGCGTTCCAGTTATTAAAAGAGTCGGTTGAAGAATACACGCCTGAATGGGCATCTTCGGTCACCGGTATTCCGGCTGAAACCATTAAACGCCTGGCTCACGAAATGGGCATTGTGGCACGTGATGAAAAGATCGAATTACCCATTGCCTGGACCGATACATGGGGTCGTGAGCACGCATCTGTTACCGGTAACCCGGTTTCATTCCATGCGATGCGGGGGTTAGCCGCTCACTCCAATGGTTTCCAGACGATTCGTGGCCTGTCTATCTTAATGTCTATTTTAGGGACTATCGATCGCCCGGGCGGCTTCCGTCACAAGGCGCCGTTTCCGCGTCCGATTCCACCCTGCCCGAAAACACCAAAAGGCCCGGAAGGCGTTAAGCCTAATACGCCTTTAGGTGGCATGCCGTTAGGCTTCCCCGCATCACCGGATGATTTATTCCTCGATGATGACGGTGGTCCGGTTCGCCTGGATAAAGGTTTCTCATGGGAATTCCCGCTGTCAGCACACGGTCTGATGCACAATGCTATCACCAATGCATGGCGCGGCGACCCGTACAAAATTGACACGATGATGATCTTTATGGCGAACATGGCGTGGAACTCGTCGATGAACACCAATGAAGTTCGCGACATGCTCAACGACAAAGAAGAAGATGGCGAATATAAGATTCCATTCTTAATTGTTTGTGATGCGTTCCATTCTGAAACCGTGGCATTCGCAGATTTAGTGCTGCCGGATACCACTTACTTAGAGCGTCACGATGTTATGTCGATGCTGGATCGTCCAATCTCAGAATTTGACGGCCCGGTAGATTCAGTGCGTATTCCAGTTGTTCCACCTAAAGGCGATTGTAAGCCATTTCAGGAAGTGTTAATTGAATTAGGCTCACGCCTGAAACTGCCGGTTTTCGTTAACGAAGACGGTTCGCGTAAGTATCGCGACTACCCTGAGTTTGTTACCAACTTTGAAACCGAGCCGGGTTCCGGTATCGGCTTCCTCGCCGGCTGGCGTGGCAAAGGTGGTGAGAAGTTCATGAAAGGCGAGCCAAACCCGAACCAGTGGGAAATGTACGAAAAGAACAATTGTGTGTACCAGTATCACTTACCGGTTTCATTCCAGTACATGCGTAACTGGAATCAGGGTTACTTAACCTGGGCACAGGATCACCGTTTAACGCGTTACGATGAACCAATTAATATTCATATTTATTCAGAAATTCTGCAGAAGTTCCGTCTGGCTGCACAGGGCAAACGCCCTGGCCGTCAGCCACCGGATCATTTACGTAAGCGTGTTGAAGAGCATTTCAACCCGCTGCCATTTTATTCTGAAACATTAGAAGGCCAGTTAACGGATAAGCAAAAGTACCCGATTAATGCACTGACTCAGCGCCCGATGGCGATGTACCACTCATGGGATTCGCAGAATGCCTGGTTACGTCAGATTCACGCACACAACTATATGCACGTGCATCCATCACTGGGTGAGAAACACGGCTTCGACGATGGCGACTGGATTTATGTTGAGTCTATGCACGGTAAAGTACGTTGCATGGCGCGTTTCTCTGAAGCGGTGGAGCCGGGCACGATCTGGACCTGGAATGCGGTAGGTAAAGCCAAAGGCGCATGGAACCTGAGTGATGACGCTAACGAATCACAACAGGGCTTCCTGCTTAACCACTTAATTGCGGAAGAGCTGCCTAAGAATGAATGTGGTGATCACATCTCGAACTCTGACCCGGTAACGGGACAGGCTGCCTGGTATGACGTGCGGGTTCGCGTTTACAAAGCAGAAGATGATGCGGACCACACTTTACCGCAATTTAATTCAATGAAAGTATTACCGGGTATGAGCATCCGCCGTAAATGGCAGGGCTTCTTTGCTGGTAAGTTTAACAAGAAGGGGTCTAAATAATGACTCAGTTAGCACTGATTATTGACCTGAATGTGTGCGTGGGCTGTAGCGCCTGCGTAACTTCATGTAAAGAATGGAACACATCTGGGCCTGCGGGCTTTATGTCGGATGACAACCCTTACCAAAAAGACCCCACAGGTACCTTCTTCAACCGTGTACAGACTTATGAAGTCGGCGAATTTCCGAATACGGAAACCGTTCACTTTCCAAAGTCATGCCTGCATTGCGAAGAGCCACCTTGCGTACCGGTTTGCCCAACCGGCGCCAGTTACAAGCGTGAGAAAGACGGTATTGTTTTAGTGGATTACGACAAGTGTATTGGTTGTAAGTATTGTTCATGGGCCTGCCCTTACGGCGCCCGCGAAATTGATGAACACCAGAAAGTCATGAAAAAATGTACTTTATGTGTGGATCGTATTTATGACGAAAACCTGCCAGAAGCAGAGCGCAAACCGGCCTGTGTACTGGCCTGCCCGACTCAGGCACGTTTATTTGGTGATGTACACGATTCAGAATCTGAAGTATCTGAACTGATTCGTGATGCCGGTGGTTACCAGCTGATGCCGGAATGGGGCACCCAGCCATCCAACCATTACTTGCCGCGTCGTAAGAACAAAATCACCATCCATGAGGATGAACTGGTACGTATTGATAATCCGCTCAATAAAGAGCAGAAACAGCATCACAAACCGGTTGATGGTTCCGTACTGGATGATAACTCGTTTATTTAAGGTCACTATCCAGCTTACCTCTATGCAACTCCATAGCTGCGTTGGAAAATGGACACTTACGGCACTAATATTACACCTGTAAGCTCACATTTTCCGCCTTGCTCTGAAATCGCATAGAAGCAACCTGAACAGCGACAGACATTTTTTAATAATTTTATTTGGAGAGAACTATGCATCCCGCATTTTCTGTCATATTTTTAACAACATTAATCGGAGCCGGCCAGGGTTTATTTCTGGCACTGTTCTCAACCCAGCTTTACTCAGAAGTTGATCTGTTACCCGGCGTGGGCGACACTAACTTCTACGGCATCGGTGCCGCAATTGCACTGGCGCTGTTAATTGGCGGACTGGTTTCATCTATCTTTCACCTGGGGCATCCGGAACGCGCATGGCGCTCTGCAGCTCGCTGGAAGACCTCATGGTTATCTCGCGAAGTTATCGCTCTACCGACTGCAATGGCAGCGATATTTGCTTACGGCGTAATTCACCTGTTTGGTTATGACAGTGTCGCTTATACCCATGGCGCAATCGAATTAAACACCAGCCTGTTTGTTGGCGTTTTTGGTGTTATCGCTACCTTTGCTTTGTTTCTCTGCACTGCGATGATCTACGCCTGCATCAAGTTTTTACAGGAATGGTCAAGTCCGTTAACGGTTATCAACTACTTCCTGTTTGGAACCGCTTCCGGCTTTACCCTGGCCACTGCATTAGCTAGTTTCTTTGGTTTACAGGAACAAACCACATTTCTCGGTAGCTGGGCAATAGCCTTAACCGTGCTGGTATTCATTACCCGTTCGGCATCGCTGTATCGCAATAGTCGCATTAAATACAAGTCGACCGTGCAATCTGCGATTGGTATTCGCCATAATAAAATTCAGCAAAAAGCACAGGGTGCGATGGGCGGATCATTTAATACACGCGAATATTTCCACGGCAAAACCGCAATGTTTCTAAAATCTATAAAAATGATTTTTATGATACTGGTTTTTCCGGTGCCACTGATACTGCTGGGTGCAGCAATTAGCAATGCCAATACCGAAGTGTTGTTTGCAGCATTTATCATTCAGTATATTGGTCTGATAGCTGAGCGCTGGTTCTTCTTTGCGCAGGCAAATCACCCGCAGAACATTTACTACCAGACGGTTTAATCAATCGTTTGTTTACCGATTAGTGCGGTAAACCTCTAAAAACACAGCATTCATTTGAGTGCTGTGTTTTTTTTCGGGTTTAAATTGTGTATGATTCATTGCCTAGAATCATGCGCGGCTTATAAAAAACGCACAACGATTTCGGCTTTTCTATATGCGCCGATATGACAGATAAATGAAACAAAAGTAAATAAACACGTTCTAATAACGTAGTTTTGATTTCACCTTATTACGGTGTATTAAAGATTAAAACAAACATCGTCATTGCCGAATGACTGTGTCGGGAATTTAGTGGCTTAGGAATCACCTAAGGACACTGGATCCCCGACACAGGCATTCGGCAATGACACAAAACAAAGCGCCAACTCAACACCTAAATACCAGGAAACACTATGCTTAAAAAAATAGCCATCGCTATCTCATTACTCACACTTACAACCCAGGCAAACGCCCGTGGCTTTGACGTGAAACTCGCCAGCGAAATGGCGGAGTTCACCTACTTAACAGAATCATCGACTTTTGGATACGGCGGAGCCGACATTGGCTTTGGTGTTTTATTCACCGAAGATAACGACTACCAGCTGGGCGCCAAATTATTAATCAGCGGTAACCCCGCCGGCAATAACAAATCACTACAGTTCGGAGTCGGCGGTAAATTATTATATGTCAGTCTGGATGCGATAAATGAAGAAGTCGGCGCACTCGCCCTTGCCGGTCAGGTTCGCTACATCATTCCTTCATCCACGCCAATTGCATTTCGACTGGGTGCCGCATTTGCACCGAGCATTACCTCGTTTAGCGGTGCAGACATCTATGGCGAATACGAACTCGCGGTAGAGATTGAAGTCACACCCAGCGCACAAGCCTATCTGGGCTACAGAAAAATGCAGTATGACTTTGAAGGTGGCGGTAAATTTATATTAGATGATAGTGTGCATGTGGGTATTAAATTTGAGTTTTAACCGATTGAAGAAAAATCATTCGGCAGCCAATTGGGGCGACGTCAATATTTGACTGCGCCCCC
>CAZHEA010000040.1:0-22751 GCA_964531165.1 uncultured Thiotrichaceae bacterium | reverse complement strand
CCTTGACTAGCCTTTAATAAACCCTTTGTTATTTCGAACTGTGTCTCATATTTTTAAAATAGAATCCGTACAATATTTTTAAGTCTTCAATATTAAAAATATGGCACTAAAAATGAATATCTCAAATCATACACAGAAGCAGATGTTATCTGAAATCACTGAAATTAAAGAGCTGATACACCCACATGATGTAAACAGCCATATAAAAGAAGGCTGGAAACTCCTAAACACTTTTCAGGCTATCAATAGTCAGGAAACATTAATGGTTAAATACTGTGTAGGCTGGCCTAAGTCTGCCGACGCTATTAGTGCACAAAAAAACATCATTGAACAAAAACAGCACACTGATAGAAAAAGATTTATTTACTCATTGTAATCATGCTTAGCTAATGACTTGTCCCCTCTGAACGGGTAATTTTATTATATACATTATACTTACCTGATGGTTTGACCATCGGTATACGTTTTATTTCCTGTAGACTTTTCGCATCATACACAATTACCTCTCCATCCATATCCCAGATACTTAATAATGCATGCTCGCCGGTTTTATCGAATTCAACATGAGCGGCCGTTTTTCCCGGCGATGGTTTTATGGTTTTTACAATTTCCAGTGTTTGCTTATCAATAATATGCACAGCTTCTTTATTCGGACCGAAGAAAACATCGACCCATGCATAAGGTGAGTTTTCATGGCTGCGCATAAAGAAACCCGGCCCTAGTGTTTTTATGCGTTTAATGGTCTTCCAGCTTTGCATATCAATAATGCTCACCTCACCTTCTTTAAGATTCGGCGTAGCTAATATTCTTTTGCCGTTATAATCCCAGGTGACGCCGGACCCCATATGCGGCATGCCGGTTAAATCCAGGGTGTTAATGGTGCGTCCCAGATCCAGGTCCAGCACTCTGGCTTTTTTATCGCGGGATGCACCGATAATTAATTCATAACTCTGATTAAAAAAGAAATCATCCAGATAAACTTCAGTTTTTATTTTTCGTACCGGAAACTTTTCTATTTTTTTATTATTCCCTTCTTCATTATCACTGGCATTTTCACCCGCACCTTCACGGTAGTCATGCATCCATTTACCAAAGCCCATCGGTGGATTTTCTTCGTATGAAATTTCCCAGACTTCTTTAATATCTTTTAGCGCGACAATAAATGTTTTTCTAGGCGCGGCATCATACACTGCACTAACTCTTGAACTTTTACCTGCATCACTCTGAACCGCAATTATTTTCAGTGGCGTTAAATCCTCCGCATCCAGTATCACTACCGTATGCGGAAGATAATTTCCAGCCAGAACGTATTTGCCGTCACTGGACACAGCTACATTGCGCATATTTATACCTGCACGAATTTCAGCGACCACTTCTAAATTATAAATATCATATTTTGTTACCCAGCCATCGCGCGAACCAAAATAAACAAAACGCCCGTCCGGCGAATACTTGGGGCCGCCGTGTAATGCAAAGCGCGATTTAAAACGATGAATTGGATCAAATGTATCACCGTTTAAAACACTCACATGATGGTCACCCAGCTCTACTACTAAAAACAGATTCATCGGGTCCGCATCCCAGACCGGAATCGCCGGCAGGTTTAAAATATGCTCGTGAACAATATGACTTTTATTGATTTCCTTTAAGCCCCAGACTGGAACTTCTGGTAATGGCGTGTAGATATAATCAACCAGCGCCTGAATTTCAGCCGCATTTAATTTATCCTTATAACCCGGCATTTGCGTTGCCGCTCGACCATCTGCAACCACATCATTTGCTAGTTTTTGCGGCAGGCGTTGCAAATTTTCCGGCAACAGTGCTGGCCCCATTTGTCCTAGCCGGTCTTCACCATGGCATTCAGCACAATGTTTTTTATAATTTTTTAATGTTTCAATAGTTGGTTTAGCCTGCGATGAAGCAACAGAAAAAAATAATACCAGAATAAGTATTACATCTTTATAGCGTTTATTTGCGTTGACGTACATGGATGTACTAATGCCTCGATTATAGGAATATATTAGAGTGGCCTTTTGCTTTTAAATATAAAAAACAGACCTATTGAGTCCGTCCGAACGACACGTCCAGCCGTCCATCATAAGGCCGGTTTTCAAGTCGCTGACTAGGTTCATCCACACCAATTTCTTCATCCGTTAAATAACAGGCCGGATCCTCTTCCCACGGATCACCCGTTAACTGATAAGCCCTCACCCGCGTATTGCCTCCACAGATCGCTTTATGCTTACATGCAGCACAGCGACCCTTTAACGGCCGCTGTTCCTGCTTTAAGCCTGCCATTAACGGATCAGAAACATCCTGCCATATTGCAGAAAATGCCCGGTCTTTTACATTGCCCAGATTATAGTTCCACCAGAAGGTATCCGGATGCACATTGCCAAGATTATCAATATTTGAAATATTCACACCGGAAGCATTACCGCCCCATTGCTCAAGCCGCGCCCTAAGCTCTTCTGATTTTTTAAGATAAATTTCCGGTAGATTTTTTTTCACCCACTGCATCAGGTAAATACCATCGGCATCATTATTGCCGGTAACAAACTCTCTGTCTTTGCCGGATTGAATGGCATCCCAACAGGCAGAAAACAATAAATCCATCGCTGAGCGGGTCATTTTATGAAATACATCATCTTTGCGATTTTTATTACCCCGTCCGGCATAATTCAAATGCGACAGATAAAACTTGTCAATATTTCGCTGCTCCATCAAATTTAAAATATCCGGCAGTTCAGAAACTGTATCCTGAGTCAGGGTAAAGCGCATACCGACTTTTATGCCATTGGCTTTGCACAGGTCAATACCCAGCATCGACTCTTTAAACGCGCCTTCTCGACGGCGAAATAAATCATGCGTCTTTTCCATGCCATCGATACTAATACCAACATAGTCGTAACCCACGGCGGCAATTTTATTGATATTATCAGGGGTAATTAGTGTGCCATTTGTTGATAGCCCGACATAAAAACCCATTGCTTTAGCTTTATGTGATATTTCATAAATATCCGCACGCAGCAAAGGCTCGCCACCGGATAAAATCAACACCGGGACTTTAAAATTTTTCAGGTCGTCCATTACCGTAAATACCTGCTGCGTATCCAGCTCTCCGGGAAAATCTTTATCTGCAGAAATAGAGTAACAATGCTTGCAGGTTAAATTACAGCGCCGTACCAGATTCCATATAACCACCGGTCCGGGCGGTTTTCTTGCAGCCCCCAATGGAATATCTTCGGCCAGGGTTTTCATAAACTGTGTGAGTCTGAACATATTATTTTCCTGTTATATCCTTAAACCCGTTTTCTTAAGGATTTTGCTGCTGAATAAAACCTCATGACCCTGATTATTATCCGCTAATAAATTTTCAATTAATGTTACTTTTTCAAATACTTCTTCACGGGATACACCATGCACCATGGCAAATAAATTATACGGCCACTGTGGCAAGAATCTCGGCCGCTGATAACAGTGACTAACAAAATCAAGCGCTCCAACCTGCTCACCTAAAATACTAATTTTATTTTCCGGCACATTCCATACGCTCATACCATTTGCATTAAAACCCAACTTGTAATGATTGGGAACAACACCTGTACGACGAATCACACCTGACCCGGTCATATTTTTTAATCGTATGATCACTTCCTGTACATCGATTTTCGTTTGTTCCGCAATGGCATGATATGGATAACGTGTTAGCGGTAATCCCTGCTGAGTTGCGGCAATTATCTTTCGATCAGTTTCATCCATCATTTTTAATTCGCTGGTATGCTGCATGGCAAGCATTCTTACACCTCAAACTTAAGCCCCAGAAAAAACTCCTGCTGTTTTGGCATGTTATAAACTTCGAGTCCGGTTTTGATCTGTATAGCGTCTATTACTTCTTCGATCTGTTGCGGTGCTTCTGTTGCAATAACAAACCACATATTTAATTCATGCTCACGTGCATAGTTATGCGCGACTTGCGCAAAACTATTAACAACCTCCGCAACCTTGTCAAATTCTTGCGGATCTACTTTCATTGCCGCCAGGGTTAAGCCTCCCCCCATTCTTTGAGCGTCATACATAGGGCCAAAACGACTGATTACTCCGTTATCTTTCATCGCTTGTATACGTTGAATGATTTCCTCTGCAGGTATACCCAGAGATATTTGCAGTTCATCCCACGGGTTTTCACACAATGGAAATCCCCCCTGAAGATGATTAATTATTTTTTTGTCATGCTCATGAAGATTCATAAGCTCACAGCCTTCTCATTGTGAATATAAAAAGCACCGCGCTGTTTAAAGCAACGACTACTGAATAGCAACTCATGCTTAACTTCCTGCACATCACAACTATTTATCATTAATTGCAGATTTTTTAATACATCCGCTTTATCCCGGCCATGAATCATGCAAAATAAGTTATAGGGCCAGTCAGGCATGTGACGCGGACGACGATAACTTAAGGTCACAAAATCAAACTGTCCGAAACATTGCCCCAACTTATCAACCTGCGAATCCTGAATATCCCACACCACCATCGCATTTGATTTATAACCCAGCTTGCGATGCCGCACCACCAGTCCAAAACGTTTTATATCGCCCTTTTCCTGCATCAGTTTTATGTAATTAATAACTTCCTGTTCACTGCTATTTATTCTACTGGCGATTTCATTATAAGGGCGCGACACAAATGGCAGACCTTTTTGTAATTCGCTTATCAGCTCACGTTCATTAATCATTTTTATTTTCAACCAGCTGTAAACTAAAACCTAAGTCAATGTGATATTCCTGTTCCATCGGTAATGACATAATCCGGATCCCCGATTTCATTTCCATGTCTGCCATTATTTGTTCCAGCGATTCCTGCTTTTCAGCTGTCAGCACAAACCACAGGTTAAAGTGATGCTGCCTTTCATAATTATGATTAACAGCCGAATAGCTGCTAATTAAGTCTGCCACTTTTTCCAGTCTGTTTTCCGGAACAGCCATAGCAGCAAGCGTGCTAACACCAATTCGATGCGGGCGAAATACCGCACCGACACGGCTTAAAATGTTTTTTTCATCTAACTGTTTGAGCAGGTCAAGCACCTGTTGCTCAGCCACTCCCAGTCGATCAGCAATATCGACATAGGGCGTACTACTGAGTGGGAAATTATGCTGATACTCATTGAGTAAGTTCTGCATAAGCTGAGGATTATCAGTTAAATCGTATTCACTGGTTTTTACTGCTGCCATGATATTTTCAGTTCTCTGAAATCAGTAACAATCAAGATTAAAACTACAGTGATCAGGGGAATTGGCCTTGACTAAAGGCAACTATTTTTTGGTGCAGATAATTATATTGAAAATATGTTGAGTTAAGCTGTTGTAATAACAACTGAAAATATTTTTATGACCGGGTTTTGACACAGATCAATTACGCAGAAATATCCTCTACTGCATCAGTATTACTGTTTCTAAACATTCGGTTTCCATACAACGAGAAAGCGATACTCAGCACCACAAACAACACACTCATTAAGGTAAACTCATAACCACCGCTTGTAGAATATAACGCAATACCACTGGTGATCAGTGCCGCAACCATACTGTGGATAGCCGTATGTGTTTTTGCATAAACCGATGTCAGATAGCCACCGCTAAACATAACAAAGAACAGGCCAGCCGCAATAAATACATAATTAAATCCCTGTTTGACAGACTTTATCGCTGGAAAAGTTTGCATCAACAGGTTATATCCAATATCGACAAATAAGAAAATCAGCTCAAACATCAGGCCTAAAAATAGCATGGATGCTACGCCGATGAATAATGCTTTAATACTTGTCACTGTCAGTTACAAACCTGTTTTATGTGCCCGATTAGTAAAGAAAATACCACTGGGTTTATCTGCCTGCAAACTTTTAACCACAGCGAATGTGCTGGTATCAACAATATCCACCCGGTCCTCATCCCTTACTGACATCCACACCTGCTCTCCGCGGGGTGTGAACTCCATATGCAGTACAGCCTTGCCCGGTTTTAAGGTTTTGATGACTTCCAGTGTTTCAGTGTCTATTACCTGAATGGTATCATTTTTAGGGTGCGCAAAGTTTACCCACATTTGCCTGTGATCAGGGCGAGACATCACAAATATCGGTTGCCCGTAGACTTTAATGGCTTTCACCTGCTGCCAGTTTCTGTCCATCACCAGTACTTCATGCTGACCAACAGCGGGAAATAACATTTTGTCATCCGCCATTGCCCAGCCTTCCAGATGCGGCATTTTATATACCGGTAATTTTTCTTTACCCTTGCCGTAATGATTCATAATTCGGGTCACACCCTTTTCCGGATGCCATAAATCCAGTTTAGCCAGACCATCTTCGCCGAATAAACCGGCGATATAATATCGACCATCCGGCGTGATTAATCCATCATACGGAAGCAAGCCAATGTCTTTATATTTTGTCACCTGTGGCTGGCTGACATCGCTCATATCAACTGTCCATATTTCACCCGCATCATATAAGCTAAACACAAAAATCTGCCCCGGCGCATCAACCAGGCCAACGGTTTTAGACTGTTTGCCGTGTGCATACACTGCCGGTATATCGGCAACCAGTTCGAGTGTTTGACTATTAAATATTTTTACTCCGCCGGGCTTGTAATTGGAAACTGCAATTAGTGTACCATCCTGAGAAATTGCACCACCAATACTGTTTCCAGATTGCATAACCCGCTTAACAATTTTCTGTTCCAGTAAATCTATTTTAGTTAAGCCACCGTCCCGGCCAAACACAAAGCCATAGCGTGCATCACGGGAATACACAATCGATGCATGTGACAAATCACCTAACCCTGTAATTTCAGCCAGTGACTGATTATGCGTGTGTTCCACCAGTTGCACACTGCCCGTCGCACGCTCAATAATCAGCCCCAGATCTCCGGTACCACGTAGATTATGATGACTACAGGCCGTAAGTTGTAAAACAAAATACAAAAATATTATTTTTTTCATAAAGTTTTCTTAGTTAAGGAATCGAACCACTACGTAAAATTTCTATAATCAGAGTTATATCATCTTTGGATAACAACGATTTCCAGGCCGGCATTGGTGTACCCTGACGGCCTTCACTTATTGTAACAAACAATAACTCATCTGACTTATTGCGCAGGCTTTCAACCAGCAGTGCCGGCCCCAGCCCGCCTTTTAATGTCATGCCATGACATGAGCCGCAATCATGCTTAATTAAGTACTGCAATTCCTGACGACGATCACCTGCCTGATTAGCCTGCAACGCTAATGAAAACAACAGCAGAATAAAAAAACTAAGCGTCTGCAATAAACTGTTTCTGGTTAACATTATTTTCATCCACCTGATTCAATTCAGCCGGTTTAAACCAGTCTAGCTTCTCGGCAAAATCAACTACCTTGCCGATAATAATTAACGCGGGTGATGTAATTGACATGTCAATTACATCACCCGGTAAATCGGCCAATGTAGAGAGACAACGACGCTGCACACTTTTCGTGCCATTTTCAATGGCGGCTGCCGGGGTGTTTTTATCCAGGCCGGCGGCTATTAGCTTTTCACTCAACTGTGGCAAACTTGCCAGCCCCATATAAAACACCAGTGTTGTATCACTATCAGCCAGACTCTGCCAGTTTAAATCCAGCGGCTTATCGGCCCGACAATGGCCAGTAATTAAACGGACACTTGAAGCCACGCCTCGGTGCGTTAACGGAATTCCCGCATAGGCACTGCAAGCGGATGCCGCCGTTATTCCGGGCACATATTCAAAATTAACTTTATGTTCAAGCAGGTACAGCGCTTCTTCACTTCCCCGCCCAAATACAAATGGGTCACCGCCTTTAAGCCTCACAATTTTTCTGTCTTTCTGTGCCAGACTCACCAGCAACTGATTAATTTCATCCTGGTTCATATGATGCTTACCGGATGCTTTGCCCACATATATTTTTTTCACACCATGTGGAAATAACTGCTGAATTTGTTCTGATACCAGCCGATCATACACAATCACATCAGCCTGCTGAATCAGCTTGTAGGCTTTGAGAGTTAATAGGTCCGGATCACCCGGCCCGGCACCAACTAATGAGATAACCGATTTAGAATTTAACATTAACCATACCTGTCATTTCTGGATGCGGGCCACATCGATAAGGAAAGTCCCCTGCATTTTCAAATTTACGTTGATAGGATTCATCGGGAAAAATATAATCCGGTTCAACTTCGTTTAGCTGCTTAAACCAGACGCTATGATACTGGCGCTTTTCTTTATTTACCCAACGAACGGTTGTTCCCGGTTTAACCGTTAACTGCGCGGGAATAAATTTATACTTTTTTATTTCTACCGTAACGATATTCTCAGCCGCTATTTTTTCACTGGCATGCAAATAGATGGGAAACACAAACACTAACCCGGCAACCAACATCAGGGTAAATATATATTGCAATGCATAGATCGTATATTTCATGTTACACCTCTTTTCAGTAACGCCGTGTTTGTAGTCAATATTCGGATACCATTTATATCAATTTTTTAATCTACATTTTTTTCGCATTAATTTCAGCCACTGGATTATCAAAGCCTAATTTATAACCGATTGATACATGATGGTAACGTGCCGTAGTGTAGTCATCATGTATTGCAAAGCCGAAGTTATAAATACGCTTCGTATCCATAGAAATATCGCCAGGCTTATCTGATTTAAGCTTACGGGTCATCTCAACACTCCAGACGCCATTATTCAGACTGGCATTAAACTCCGTTTGCTGACCGTCATTTGCCACTCGCTCATTAAGCACGTGACCATTTTCAGACACTTTCTGTCCGGCTTTGTAGCGCACAATGTCCATATAGTGCCCGGCATCAAATTCCACCTTCACCTCGGATTCATCTTTGAACTTATCCCAGCCACCCAGCGCCTTACCGCCACGACCTTTGAATTCCAGTTTGGTACGACTTTCAGTCAGATACTTAGTCACACCATCACCGGCATACTTAAGCGAACTACCATCAACGACAGACTGTTCCGCTGCAAACGGCATGCTGCGTAAATCTGCATGGCAGGTTCCCCAGCAACCGGCACGATCCGCATATTCAACTTCATCAGTAGCAAACATAACCGCCAGCTTAATTTGATTGTCCGGATCCATTTTCCCGCCTTCAACAAAAGGCGCCGGAGTATGGCCGGTATCAGCCCAGGTGAATTTCATATACAGGTTTTCCGCATCATGCGCAGACTGCACATTAACCTTAATGCTGCCTCGCTTACCCGGAATCAATGTCGGCTCCATGCCATGCTTTTTATCTTTCCTGACTTTCATTTCTTTTTCGCCGGATACAATTTTCTGCCCCATATCCGCTAGCTCTTCTTCGTGACAGTCAAAGCAACGATCGCCGGATTTAAACGCTCTTTTACCACCGTGCTGACGACCCAGCACCCATTCAATAGATGATTGGCCGGGATAGAATACAGTGACTTCTCTGGCCGCTACAGAGCTCCAGTTAATACTACTGTTTGAATCTGTTGGTGCTGCAGCTGGCTGTGATTTTTCAACTACATTCACATCCGCTGCTTTAGCAACCTCGGTTACAACTACGGGCTTTGTAAGCGTTTTTTCTACAACGGGTGTCGCAACAACATTTTTTGTTTTCTGTTCTTCTATATATGCCAGCCATTGTGGTGGCATGGGCTTAATAAACTCAGGATTGGGTGCTTCCAGCGCTTCTAACTCATCTTCTTCTAACTGGTCGTGTATATGTTTATGCGCAATACCTTTGTGACAGTCAATGCAGGTGTTACCCGCTTGCATTGCATTAATATGTTGTTTTCTTGCACGACCTTTCTGTGTTTGTGGATCCATGGTAGAAAAATCATGGCAATTTCTACATTCACGTGAATCGGTTTCTTTCATAGTACGCCAGACATTTTTTGCCAGGTGCAATCTATTATTATCAAACTTTTCGGGGGTATCTATGGTGCCTAACATTTTATGCAGCACTTCGTTACTGGCCTGAATTTTACGTACCACTTTATGCACCCAGGGTCTTGGCACATGACAATCAGAACAGGTCGCACGCACTCCGGCTCGATTTGTATAATGAATGGTTTTGTTATATTCCTGAAAAACATTTTCTTCCATTTCATGACAGGAGATACAAAATTCCAACGTATTAGTGGCTTCCATTGCGGTATTAAAACCACCCCAGAAAATAACGCCGATAATCATAAAAAAGAGCGCAACACCAACCGTAGTTCCGAAAATTATCTGTCTTGAAAGCAGCTTGCCGTAAAGATTAAACATGTCAATGTCCGTCAGAAAAATTAAAGTAAAATCACTTTTGTCGGGCGGGTAAATTTAATACCCGCCCGTTAAAGCTCCGTTACCCGGCTATCCTTTACCGGGTCATCCTTTTAGGTCACATGATTAACACGGTTGTGAACATTAAACTTACCTGTCGGTGCATAGAAGCCTTTGATAGTGGCTTTCTTCTTCAGCGTCTTCGCATCGAAGATAACAATTTCACCGTTTGGCTTAAGTGAATCTGAACGATTCCAGATTGAAACCCAGACTTCAGATCCGTCCGCATTAAATTCAAAATGCACCGCCGCATAACCTTTTTTATCAGTCAGGCGAATGGTCTTAACAATCTCACGGGTATCTTTATCGATAACCTGTACGGATTGCTGAATTTCTGCTTCCGGTGTTTTAGTCTGATCCGCCCATACATATTTTGAGTTTGGATGGGTACGCAGGAATACGCCCGGACCATCTGTCTCCACGGTGTAACATTCTTTCCAGGCCGCTTTCTTATTGCCCTTTGGATCATTACCCCACACGGTTACCAGACCGGTACCTAAGTGCGTAGTACCACTCACGTTGCCACACTCTTTGTCTATCCAGTTTGCACCGGGACCAGGATGTGGAAGTTTATCGACGTCAATCATCGCTTCAAGCTTGCGCTCTTTGGTATCGATAATAACCATCTTGTTAGATGCATTTGCCGCAATCTGGAAGTAACGACCGGTTGGATCAAAGAAACCATCATGCAGATATTTTGCAGAGTCAATTTTATCGATACGCAGATTATCTATATCGGAATAATCCACCTGCCACATCTGACCCAGCTCTTTCATGGACACCATCCACGTTGTTGCCATTGGTGTATCGTAAACCGCTGCAACACGTGACTCTTCAACATAGTCACCATCAATATTCACACCACGTGATGAAACCACTTTTAAAGGAGTCATGGTTTTGGCATCTAAAATAACGAAATGCGGTGGCCAGTAAACGCCGCCGATTACATATTTACCATCACCAGAAACGGCAACATCACGTGCGTCATAACCGACCTGTACCGATGCGACTTTCATCTTGTCAGGTGTCTGCCATAAATCTACTTTTGTCATCAGGCCATCTCGACCCATGATGTACCAGAAACGTCCCGGATCTTTTGAATGTAAGATGTCATGATGTTCTACCGTTTTCAAAACATGCACCGCATAGCCGGTATCAATATGAGTTACTATTTCATGTTTATCACCGTCAACGATGGCAATTTTTCCCGCATCACGTTCGATGACAAGGAAGAAGTTTTCCCAGTTACGATTATGTTTGGGTTTTGTTGGGTAGTCTTTAGGTTCAATGAAAACCTTATGACGCTCTTTCATTAGTGCCAGCGACATTTCCGGCGGTTTCGGCGGATCAATTTGAATATAGGTCGCGAGCATGCTGATTTCTTTCTTCGACATAATGTCGTCGAAATTATTCATGCCACCCTCTGTTCCCAGAGTAATAATTTTTTCAAGCCGCTTCTGACCTTTTTTTATGGTGTTTACAGGTTCTAGATTCTTACCCGTTGCACCTTTTCTTAATACGCCATGACAGCCTGCGCAGCGTTGAAAGTAGAGCGAGTTGGCTTTTTTGAAATCTGCCTCACTCATTGTTGGTTGTTTGGTTTTAGCCGCACTAACCGTTGGTATAACGGCTACAGCAGTGATAGCTAAAAAGCTTGCGGTAATTAATCGGGATATCATTGTTTTCTGCATTTCGCTTCTCTCCAGATGGATAAAAAGATTGTTATGCCGATGATATTAGTGGGGGCTAACTTCCTGTAATCTGCTAACCAGAATACAAATTCAGCGGTACGTTATTTATGAAATATCGGTAGAACACACAAAAAACAATTTTCAGTCAGCTTCGTATGAACTACTACCTTAGTGATACAAAGTAAAATCCAATTGCAGGTACTGAGCCTTGACTTTCATCAATCTGAAAATTATTACTTTAGTTAATTAGATTATATTGATGTATGACAATTTTTATATTGAACTTAATTTGTGGCCGCTAGCATTCGGTTAATGCTGAGCATAAAAAACCACACATAAATCAGCTAACTTAAGTTTCTATGGGATATGCAACATTAGCCTGCAGAACTGCAGGCAAAGATATTGAGACCGATAATAGTGCTATCGATAATAGTACAAACGATATTAGTTTTTTATATGACTACATTCTTGCAGATACGGCGTATATTTTTGATCAGTACCATTAATATGATTAACCAGCCAGGTCTTTAAGTAGACCGCAACATCTTCAATCGTCCGCGTTCTGTCTATACGATAGTCATTAATGTAATCACTGACCTGTAAAATCATCTCATCATGCTGACGTTTGTGTTCGTCAAAGTCTGGGTAATTACATTTCTCCATCATTTGCTCTTCTCGACAAAAATGATATTTCGTATAATCGACTAATTCGTTCAGCACCTCTTCAACAATTTCATCATCGGTTTTATAATGCGCCGCTGCCTGTAACTGATTGATAAGCCCCAGTAATTTTTTGTGGTCATCATCAATAACATCAATGCCGACGCTATAAGATTCTTTCCACTCTACAAATCGGGTAGCAATGATTTTGTCATGAATAAGAGGAATAGCCGCCAGAACCACAATGAGTATCCACGGTAATGGATGGGTAAAACCCAACATAAACCCAAGCACAATCATTACCAGCAAGCCTAATATCAATATTGATAAAATAAGCATGCTGATGCCTTTGGTCACAGTTGACATGATGACACCTCTTAATAGACTGCATAGTTATTTTAAAGACTAACCATAAATGATTGTTATTGAACTGATATAAGTCAATTTATAGAAATAGAAAAAGCCATTAACTGAATTAATTGAAAATAGACTGACAACTTCCGTCAACAATAATCTGCGAATTAATATCACCCGCTGCTGCAAACATTCAATTAGATTTGTCAGTAATACTAGAAACGCTCTTAATCGAATTTACCCGCGGCCTGCAAATCCGCATGATAAGACGAACGCACCATTGGTGCGCTGGCCACCTGCTCAAAACCCATTTCCTCAGCGAGTTTTTTATATTCTTCAAATTCGTCGGGCGTCACAAACTTTTTCACCGGTAGATGATGTAATGTTGGCTGCAGGTACTGTCCAAGAGTTAGCATGGTGACACCATGTGCACGTAAATCTTTTAATACCGCGAGAACTTCTGCTTTTTCTTCTCCCAGTCCCAGCATTAATCCGGACTTGGTGGGAACTTCTTTACAGATTTCACCAAAGGATTTTAATAAGTCCAACGATCCCTGATAGTCTGCACCGGGACGACACTCTTTATATAAACGAGGCACGGTTTCCAGGTTATGGTTAAATACATCCGGTGGTGAGATTTTTAAAATATCCATAGCGATGTCAACCCGTCCACGAAAATCCGGCACCAGTGTTTCGACTTTTATATTCGGTGTTTGTGCGCGAGTTTTTTCAATACATTCGACAAAGTGCGCCGCACCTCCGTCACGCAGGTCATCTCTATCGACAGAGGTAATTACCACATACTTTAACTGCATGGCCTGAATAGTGTCCGCCATTTTCTGCGGCTCATCTACATCCAGCGGCAACGGCCGACCATGACCTACATCGCAGAATGGACAACGCCGGGTACAGATCTCACCCATAATCATAAAGGTGGCGGTACCATGACCAAAGCACTCACCCAAATTCGGGCATGACGCTTCTTCGCATACGGTAAATAACTTTTGCTCACGGAGTATTTTTTTCAATCGCTTAACATTTGGATGGGTGGGCGCTTTAGCCCTAATCCATTCAGGCTTACGTGGCATTTTTTCAGTTTTTTCAATTTTTATCGGGATACGTGCGACTTTTTCTGCACCGGTTTGCTTGACACCCGCAACCACTTTGTTTTTCTTCATAACATTACTCGCCAGCTTTTTTTTCACTGATGTTCACAATATTTAATTGCAAGCATAATTCATTCATTAACTTCCAGATCGCCTGCTGCATGCCCATATTTACACCGAGTTTTTTTAAACTGGTAACCTGCATGCCTGCATAACCACAGGGATTGATTCTATCAAAATCTGCCAGATCCATATCCACATTCAAACTAAGCCCATGGTAGCAACCACCCTGTTTTACCCGTAAGCCGAGTGCAGCAATTTTTTCGCCCTGCACATAAACACCCGGAGCTTTTGGATCGGCCGTCGCTTCAATTCCAACTTTTGCTAAAAACTTAATGACCGCTCTTTCCAACGCACTAACCAGTTGGCGCACACCCATGCCTTTGCGTTTCACATCGATCAGCACATAAGCAATTAACTGCCCTGGCGCATGGTAAGTAACCTGTCCGCCCCGGTCTGATTGCACTACGGGAATATCTTCTGGATTGAGCAAATGTTCAGGTTTGCTGTTAGTCCCCAGGGTAAAAACCGCAGGGTGCTCTAATAGCCAGATTTCATCGGCTGTATTTTCATCACGCCCGGCATTAAATTTTTGCATCTCGTTTAATACATCGGCGTAGTCTTTTACACCTAAGTATCTGATGATGGCATACTGATTTAAGGGTTGTGACATTGTGGCAAAAAAGAAAAAGAAAATGAACGCAAATACATGCAAATGTTATTTTTTTGCGCGCCTACGGCACACAAAAACAAAGCCTTTATTTCCGTTAATTTACGTTCATTTGCGTTGACGTTATTAAAGACAATACAAAACATGATCGCAGCCGGTTAGCTCAATATATAATTTATCCAGATGATCTTTACTGTGTGCAGTAAAGGTAATGGTTATGCTGGTGAATTTACCATTACTGCTCTGATTAAACTTCACCGCACCTTCCGGTAAATCTTTAACATGTCGATTGATGATTTCCAGCACCGCTGTTTCCAGCTCATCGCCGGTACGGCCCATAGCTTTAATGGGGAACTCACAGGGAAATTGAAAACATGTGTCATGCTCTTCATCGTAATAAACATCTTTGGGGTCGACTCTTTTTCTGCTCATACCTAAAACCTGTTAATTCGATTCACCAGATCTGAGCTTAATTTTACAGGCCTGATAAAGCTCGATCATATTCTCCCATATGGGGCCGGGTTGTCCATTTGCAACGGGGTTCCCATTGAGCTCGACCACCGGTAATATTTCCTTGGTTGAGCTACTAAACCAGATTTCTGAAGCCGATAATAATTCAGCTTCCGTAAAGTCACGCTCTTCACAAGGAATATTATGCTGTGCCGCCAGCTCAACAATTAAATCGCGGGTAATGCCCGGCAATAAACGTGTACCCGCAGGGGCTGTAACCAGTACATCATTAATAACCGCAAATACATTACTCGCTGCGCCTTCGGTAACCAGCCCGTCATTAATTAAAATTGCCTCTGCCGCATCATTATCATGCGCCTGCTGACGTAACAAGATATTGCCCAGCAACGAAATCGACTTAACATTACAGGCTTTCCAGCGAATATCATCCAGGGTAATCGCTGCCACGCCCATCCGTAACTTTTCTTTATCAACCGACGGCAATTCATTAACCATCATAAACACCGTTTGATTTACCTCTTCGGGAAAACCGTGATTACGCACCGCCGCCACTCCACGGGTTACCTGCAGATAAATTGATTTATCATCAGCGCTACCCTGATTCGGATTATCCACTAATAATTTGTCAAATGCTTCCAGCCACTGTTTAACTGTCAACGGATTTTCCAGTCGAATAGCATCCAGGCTATTCTGTAACCGTTGCATATGCTCATCAACCCGCAGGAGCCTGCCACCGTAAGCTGGAATTACTTCATAAACACCGTCCGCAAACAAAAAGCCACGATCTAAAACTGATATTTTTGCCTGATCTAATGGCAAATACTCGCCGTTTAAATAAACCTGAGACATTATTATTGAACCTCTGTGCGTATAAAAGACAACGCGAAATACACCAGTACCCGCGAAGGCAGGTATGACAAGCATTTTAAGGTTAACGACATAGCACTGACAATATTTTTAACACGTGCTCTTTCAGCGTTGTTTTTGCGTATTTTCACTATCTTTTTCTTGTGCTTTTTTATTGAAACAATTTAATAATATGATCTTTACCGCGTTGCCATAAGCTACCTTCTTCAACTGACTGTAGTGCAATTAACGGCTGTGAAATAATCTCTTTGCCATCCAGCTTAATGCTTACCATTCCTAGTTTCTGCCCTTTGCTAACCGGTGCTTCAATTGGCTCATCCACATCAACAATCGCATCCAGCTTTTTATATTGGCCACGCGCAATAGTGACATACAAATCGTCACTGATGCCCAGATTAACCTCTTCATTTGCGCCCATCCAGACACGTGCTGTTTTTAGTGACTCCGCCGCGGTATACAGTTTATGACTTTCATAAAAACGGAAGCCATAACTTAACAGGGACTGACTGACATTCTCTCTGGATTTTTCACTTTTGGTACCCAATACTATAGATATCAGGCGCATATCTTCACGCTTAGCTGATGCCACTAAACAATAGCCGGCAGATTCTGTATGTCCGGTTTTAAAGCCATCTACACTTTTATCGCGCCACAATAATTTATTACGATTATATTGTTTGATACCGTTATAGGTGAATTCTTTTTCTTTATAACGTTTATAATGCTCGGGAAATTCTCGAATAATAGCAATGGCAAGCTTAGCTAAATCAGCTGCAGTGGTAACATGGTTTTTATGAGGCCAGCCGGTCGCATTAACAAAATTAGTATTTGTCATGCCCAGCTCTTGTGCATGCTGATTCATATAGTCGGCAAAAGTTGATTCACTGCCGGCAATATGCTCGGCCAGTGCGACGGTTGCATCGTTACCGGACTGCACAATTAACCCTTTTAATAACTTTTCAACCGTTACCTTTTTACCAACTTCAACAAACATTTTAGAGCCTTTCATCTTCCAGGCTTTTTTGCTGATAATAACCTCTTCGTCTAAACTTAAACGTCCTTCAGCCAGTTCTTTATATACTACATAAGCCGTCATTAACTTTGTAATACTCGCAGGCTCAATTTTCTTATTAATTTTTTTCTCTGCTAAAATTCGACCACTATTAAAGTCGATTAATAAAAAGCTTTTTGCTGCTAACTTCGGAGGTGATGGCACTGGCGCAGCTTGTGTAGCTGCCATTAGAAAGTTTGCTAAAAGCACCAGCAATAGACCAAAGGATTTTAAAATTGATTTTTTCATCTTTATATTTTTTTGCCTGTTATTTAAATTGATTAATCGACTATGACACGGGCATTATTCAGGCCCATTTCATTCAGCTCATTAATGACCTGATATGCCAGATCCACATTCGGAATAGGGCCTATACGAACCCGGTACAGTTTAACGCCATCATTTTCAATAACGTGCACCCGCACACTGGGAATATTTTTATCGCGTAATTCTGACGCCATTTTTTCTGCTGCGCTTTCACTACCCATGGCCGCAACCTGCACCAGAATTTTACCATTATTATTGATCGCTTCCGGCAGTACCACTTCACTGGTTTTCAAATCTAATGCCGAGGTGTTGATGACACGCAAACTCACAGGGCCTGTACCGGTTGCAGATATTCCCAGTTTACGGGCGGCGGCATAGGATAAGTCGATTATTCTGCCCTCATGAAAGGGCCCACGATCGTTAACTTTTAAAATCACTTTTCGACCATTGCCTTTATGTGTGACTTCAACATACGTTGGTAATGGCAATGTTTTATGCGCAGCCGTCATCGCATACATATTATAAGGTTCACCGCTGGAGGTTTTTCTGCCATGGAATTTTGTACCGTACCAGGAGGCAATACCCTCCTGTTTAAAACCATCTGAGTTTTTCAACACCTGATAAGTTTTACCCCGCACCGTATAGCTGGGCATATTGCCATACCGGCTTAGTGGTTCGTTGGCAGGCACGGCATCCGGCGTATCATCACGAATATAATCATCCGGCGCACTATCACCACTGCTTGCGCAGTTTAATAATGACAAACTTAAAATCGAAATAATTAAATAGTTAAATAATTTACTTACTGGCATTTAGCTGCAAATTCTGACTATCATTATTCTGCACATGATATTTTGCAGATACCGCCTGACTTAGCTGAAAAACCGCCATTGCATATAGTGGGCTGTGATTGTAACGTGTAATCACATAAAAATTATCCAGTGTCACCCAGTATTCTTCACCTTTATCACCATCCAGTTTTAACAGTGTTGCCTGTGCCGAACGATCAAAATGATGAATAGGCACTACACCCTGTTTTGCATATTCAGCAATGCTGGTATGCGGCTTCATTTTTTTGCTGCCGAGTTTTTTCGCAGCCTCATCTACCGATGCCCGACTAGCTACCGGCTGGTCTTTTTTCCAGCCATGCTTTTTGAAATAATTAGCGACACTACCGATAGAATCCGCTGAACCGGTCCAGAAATCTCGTACACCATTGCCATCGAAATCAACGGCATAACTTCTGAAGCTGCTGGGAATAAATTGCGGCATACCCATGGCTCCCGCATACGAACCGGTGAGTTTTTTAACATCGAGCTTTTCTTCCCGGACCATTAACAGGTAATGTTTTAACTGCTTGCGAAAAAACTTTGCACGTGGCGGGTAATCAAATCCGAGGGTTGTTAGCGCGTCTAGCACCGGATAGTTGCCTGCGCGTTTCCCGTAATAGGTTTCTACGCCAATAATCGCGACAATAATTTCCGCCGACACACCATATTCTTTTTCCGCACGGGCCAGTAAATCCATATTATCAGCCCAGAACTTTACGCCTTTATTAATACGACTATCCGTCATAAATATTTTTCGGTATTTAGCCCAGGTTAAGACACCCTCTGCTGGACGCGAAATAGCTTCAAGTGCAGTTTTTTGCTGTTTTACACCTTCCATCCAGTAGGTAATTAAATCCGCATCATAATTATGCTGTTTCTGCATTTGTGCAATAAACTGCTGCACATCTTTACGCTGACTATAATTTTCACCGGCATTTGCACCAAAGGAAATCAAACTCAGTATCACTGTTATTGCGCTGATTGTTTTTAACATAGACTGTGTATTCATAGATATTATATTTTCTTATTTTATATTAACGTTCATTTAACATTTATTGTTAGCCATTTACTTCTGGCATTTTACTTCGACCATATTTTGCGGTGAGAGTTTATTGACATCAACATGCCAAAACTTGCCATTAATGTCACCATTGATGTGCCACCATAACTGATCAGTGGCAATGGTACCCCAACGACTGGCAGAATACCTGAAACCATACCGACATTTACAAATAAATAAACAAAAAAAGTCAGGCTTAAACTACCCGCCAGTAAGCGCGCGTAAGTATCCTGCCCCTGTACTGCAATAATTAATCCGCGAATAATGATAAAGCCATATAACACCAGCAATAACATGCCACCCAATAAGCCAAATTCTTCAGCAAACACGGCAAAAATAAAGTCGGTGGATTGCTCAGGTAAAAAATTCAGGTGTGACTGACTGCCATTGAGCCAGCCACGGCCGTATACCCCGCCGGAACCAATGGCGATTTGTGATTGAATAATATGATATCCGGCGCCTAACGGGTCACGCTGCGGATCGAGCAACGTCATTACGCGGCTGCGCTGATAATCATGCATGAAGTGCCATAGAACCGGCAATAAAGATGCCGCCAGCACCACCATACCCAGCATTAACCGCCAGCTTAAGCCACCCAGAAAAATCACGAAGAACCCGGCAGCAAAAATCAGTAAAGAGGTACCTAGATCCGGCTGGCGGGCAATCAGGAACGTCGGTATCAGTATAAGCACGGCAGCCGTTAACAGGGTTCGCCATGAAGGCGGCAACGGTTTTTCAGCAAAGTACCAGGCAATCATCATTGGCGTCACCAGCTTCATCATTTCAGATGGCTGAAAGCGCACAAAGCCCAGATCCAGCCAGCGCTGCGCGCCCTTTCCCACATCCCCCATTACCAGCACCAGCACCAGTAGAACAACACCCAGCGCATACATCCAGGGAGACCAGAAACGCAACGTAGATGATGGCACCTGAGCCACCACCAGCATCACCACAAAAGCCAGAGTGATACGGGTTAACTGCCGGTGTATCAATGCCATAGACTCATCACCGGCGCTGTATAACACTCCCAGACCCAGCACTAATAATACGCCAATACCTAATAGCAGAAGGTGGTCAAGGTGTAGAGCCCGCATCAGGCGCAGACTGAAACTCGGGTAATAATATTTATCCTGAATACTCACTTGTCAGCCTTTTCTTCATTATTACGCACCCACTCATCTATCACCTTTCTGGCCATCGGCGCCGCCACGCTGCTGCCATGGCTGCCATTTTCAGCTATCACCGCCACTGCAATTTTCGGATTTTTATAGGGTGCAAAGGCAATAAACAATGCATGATCGCGTAGCTTTTTATGAATGGTCTCTTCGTCATATTCTGCATCCTGTGCAATACCAAATACCTGTGCCGTGCCGGTTTTACCCGCCATTTTAAATTTCAGCCCGTAGCCGGAATTTCTGGCGGTTCCTCTGGAGCCATGCAACACACTCACCATACCGCCGATAGCATACTTCCAGTTAACCGGACGCTTTAGTTTGACTTTTTCTGCGGCAGACCAGTGAATAGTGGTTTTTTCATTGCTAACCGGTTCTTCAATCTGTGACAGCAAATGCGGCTGCATAACCACACCGCGCATGCCTAATATGGAGGTGGCGCTGGCCAGCTGTAAAGGCGTTGTCAGCATATAACCCTGACCGATACCGGTAATTAAGGTTTCACCCGGAAACCATATCTTATGTCTAGCACGCTTTTTCCATTCTCTGGAGGGCATCAAACCCGATCGCTCACCTAATAAATCCACGCCGGTTTTCACCCCGAAACCAAACTGATGCATAAAACTGTATATACGATTTATGCCCATACGATATGCCAACTCGTAATAATAAACATCACAGGACTGCGCAATAGATTTATTTAAATTGACCAGGCCGTGACCGGTTTTTTTCCAGTCACGATATCTGCGATCATCATTAGGCAGTAAATAATGTCCGATACAGTTAATTTGTTCTTTATGTCCGATTGACCGTGTTTCCAGGCCACCCAGACCTATAAATGGTTTTACCGTCGAGCCCGGGGGATATTGCCCCATAATTGAGCGATTAAATAATGGCCGCTCTGGAGAGTCTGCAAGACGCCGATAATCTTTATGGCTAATTCCATGGACAAACAGATTTGGATCGAACGAGGGCAAACTCACCATTGCCAGTATTTCACCGGTATGCGGCTTCATCACCACAATTGAACCGTTATAACCCTGCAGTGCTTTTTCAGCCACTTTTTGTAATCGTGCATCAAGGGTTAACCACAAATTATTTCCCGGCACCGGTGGAATTTTATTGAGTACCCGTAACTCACGGCCCTGCACATTAACTTCATTATTTTTATAGCCCACCAATCCGTGTAACTGACCTTCATAAAAACGTTCCAGACCAGTTTTGCCGATATGGGTCGTACCTTTGTAGTTACTTTCGTCAATCCTTTTTAATTCCCTTTCATCAATACGCCCCACATAACCCACCACATGTGCCATGCTTTTACCCAGTGGATAGAATCGCCCCAGCCGGGCATTAATTTCCACACCGGGAAAACGGTGGCGATTAACCGCAAATTTAGCCACCTCTTCTTCAGACAGCTTAGTGCGCAGCGGCACGCCTTCAAATTTACGACTACGTTTTAACAAGCGGTTAAAGCGCTTTAGTATATCCTCATCCAATTCCACAATATCCGCCAGCTTCAACAGGGTTTCCGGCATATTTTTTATTTGTTCGGGAATTAATTCAAGCTGATAAGAAGGCCGGTTTTCGGCTAACACTACGCCATTGCGGTCATAGATCAGGCCGCGGTTTGGCACCAGCGGCGTTAGCCTGACCCGGTTGTTTTCAGATAACGATGAGAAATGACTGAATTCAAAAAATTGTAAATACACCAGACGTGACAACAGCACCAGCAAGATTAGCACGCTGAAAACAGCAGCCACCAGAGCACGCCGCTTAAACAGCAGCGCCTCCAGTGTATGATTTTTAATAACGGCACGACGTGGCATATTGCTAGAATTCAGCCAGATGATTCATTATTCTAAGTTTTTCCGTTATCAAACAGGTTATTTTAATGAGCTTTCAAAGCGTTTGATGCTATTGAGAATTTCTTCATGTGCACGATCCACTCCAACCCAGCTCTCAACCTTCACCCATTTCCCCGACTCCAGCGCTTTATATTGCTCAAAGAAGTGAGTGATCTGGTTAATCATATCGTCATGTAAATCCTGCGGCGAATTCACATCATCATATAATCGGGTCAGCTTACTTATCGGCACCGCTAACACTTTATGATCTTCACC